>NZ_JACGVN010000006.1:0-236383 GCF_014077245.1 Colwellia sp. BRX8-9 | reverse complement strand
AAGGTATCTTCACCACATAAGAAAGCGCGTCGAACACAACGCGCCACACAATGGTAATAAGGTGTGTCTACTAAACTGATTTGTTGCTTCCTTGGCGTGGCCATAACTCACCTAAGATAAAGTAGTTTGATTACTTTAGCGTAATACAAAGGTAAAACTTGTTCAATTTAGGATGAGTGTCTGTTGATTTTTGTTAGATAGCCTTAGACCTCATTAACTCCGAAAACTAACAAAATAACTTTCAATACATTGTTTTAAATTTAATTTTTTATATATGAAATAAAAAAAACTCATTACGGTCTTATTAGCCTAACGTATATTAATTTTGAGTTTTATCTATAACTCAATGAGTTCTGATGAGGATAATGGATAAGTTTGTGAGCCCTGCTCACAGTATAAAATTTTTAAGTCTTCTATGGTCATAGTTGCCTATACCCATCGAAATCACAATACAGCAAGTTTTTAATGGCCCTATTATTTTTTAGCAAAAAAAATGACAAGGTTCAAATGAATAATTACTCGCTGTCTATTTACTATATGGATGTAATCCACATAGTTACGGTTATATTATTTAACAGGTGTTTAAATGAAATTAAAACTTTACGTATTATTATTTTCTGTATTTTTGTCTATAACCTCTATCGCGAAAGAGGTAGAGACATTTCATAAGATGCACAGTACCTTACCTAGCGTTATCTTTTTTGATGTGAATGAAACCCTACTTGATTTAGGTAATGTGGCTAAGTCTGTGACAGTTGCCTTAAAAGGACGAGATGATTTAGTAGCTAGTTGGTTTACTACTATGTTGCACTATTCTTTAGTCACTAATGCAATTAATGATTACCATCACTTTGGCGAAATAGGCATTGCTGCATTACAATTAGTTGCAAAGCAAAATGATATTTTTTTGACAAAAGAAGAAGCAACCTTAGCAATTAAAACGCCATTTAGAGACTTACAACCACACCTTGATGTTATTGCTGGTTTAAAGAAGTTTAAAGATAGTGGCATAAAATTGGTCACTCTCACTAATTCGTCAGATGCAGGTATTGCCAGTCAACTTAAGAACGCTAAATTAACCGAATATTTTGATGGCGCATTAACAGTCCAAGAATTACAAATTTTTAAGCCTGATTTACGTGTTTACGAGTGGGCTTTAAAGCAAATGAATGTTGAGGCTGGTGACGCGATGTTGATTGCTGCACATGGTTGGGATGTTGCTGGAGCAGCTAAAGCTGGAATGCAAACCGGATTTATAGAACGTCCAGGTATGTTTCAGTTCGAGTTAGTCGAAAAAGCGGATTACAGTGCGCCAGATTTACTTCAACTAGCTAATAAAATTTTAGGTTTTTAGGTTTTCATCAATAAGAAGTACCCTAGGTTATTTGATGGTACTTCTTAAATAATTAAAGATGAGTGTCTTGTTAATTTTTCTTCTTAATTTTTTTGTTAATTTTTGCTCTACCACTTCGATAATATTGGCGAAGCAGAGGATTACGTTGATCATTCAAAGGTGACCCCCTCGAAAAGCTTACCTCGACCCATCATTTTATTATTAATAATAACACTGAATTAACCACCTCGTTACATTGGTTGGTTAACTTGTAAGATAGGAGGTCTTTGTACTTGTTTTTATTCATTTTTATTCGTTTTTATGGTATCTTCAGCGGCATAGAATATTTTGTATTTTTGGTTGCACAGTTTTCGCCTAAATGGATTTAGTGCACTTCGCTCAACTTCATGGTTAGTTGAGCAAAGTGGTAATAAGGTTTCAATCCTACTCATTCCACGCTACAAGTTTTGATGTTTTTTGGTCATTTCAGTGTTTACCATCGACACACATATAATAAATTAAAGGATTAATTATGAATAAATGTAAATTTTGCGAGAATGAATTACCTGTTATGAGGGTCCAGCGAAGTTGGACAGAAAAACATTTCAACCATAGAAATGAATTTAAATATCAATGTAACAATTGCTATAAAATTACATTTAAAAAATCAAAGATATCTCTCTAAAATATCTATTACAGCGTATCCCTCTCCCTTAATACTTACTTTGACCAATACCCTACAGTATTGGTTATAGTGATCCCTTACAAAAGAATAACTTACGAAACAGCTCGTCATTTACCAGTGATTTATGCAGACTAAAATCTTACCAGTATCATATTTGATAAGGCACGATCGAATGAATGATTTATGTAAGCTATATTATTTAATGCCGATGTCTAGGGGATGGGCACCCAATCCCTAATAAAGTTCCTTTAAAATAAAACCGTCGATAAGTTATATTATCGTCGGTTTTTTATTGACTCTACTTGATTAAACGCATAATTTACCAATTAAACTAATGACCGATTTTTTGGATTACTTGTCGTTAGAGAAGCCAAGGCTAACGCCAGCTACCGTATCTTTGTTAACATTAAGCTTTTGAGTTATTAAGGGCGGTTCAGAGCCTGAAGTAGATGTTAGACATATTATGCCTTTACGGGTTTTCTATCTCACTATGGGGCACTTAGTGAGATAAGAATATGATCATTTTGTCCGCTTAGTTGACATGCTCTAGTGGCGGATTTTAACGACAACTGATCACTAACAGAAGCCTTTCTGACTTAGTTAGACAGCTTGTTAATTGTTGATTATTTCTGTTAACAATCGTTCGTTGTATATGTAATTGTTGGTAATAGGTCAATTACTGTTGGTGCCTTGTAGGTCAAATAGCATTTGGTTCCTGTGATAGGTATATTATTATTAGTAATACCACTGAATCCAACTAAAGACGAACGAGTTAAATAGAAAGACCCTCCACCGAAAGTATCACCATATGCCCAGTCTTCTCCAAGATTCACTGCATTAGCTATTCCCGTTGTTCTATTGCCACTAGGGTAACCATACTTAATCTCAATATCATCATTCCCATCACCATCAATATCAATGTTTGTTAAAGCTTGGTTTTGTATCCCCTGAACTATCGACTTTCCATACACTAGCTTGGAGCTTGAGATAAGAGTCCCTCCCATAGATTCTAGTACAGCCTTGTTAGCATCTGAACTAATATCTATAAATTTTGGTGCAGCAGTAACAGCTAAGATCCCCAAAATTACAATTACTACTACCAACTCAATTAAGGTAAAACCTTGTTCCTTTGTTCGATTAGAAATCTATATCTATCTCTGCATATTTGGCTTAATACGTTATTTTCGAAGTACTAAGTACGTTTGTACATTTTTATTTAAAAACAACGAGGTAGTATATAAAAACCATAATACATTTAGCATTAGGTAGATCAAGCATTTGTTGATTTATTCGTATTTAGTTATTCATGCCAGATTGAGCATTAAAAGCCAATCTCATTTGGTGATTGGTAGTATCAAACATTATGCGTAGTCACATGAGAATTTGACCCTATATGAGACTACCGAGAACATTCTCATTCCCGACGATATTAACCAGTCTAAAAGTATCAAAAACCGAAAAAAACAAAAAACTGAGTAATTACTTCACTTTTTACTTTACACTTATAGAGTTGTTACTCTATAATGATTTTGTTCTCTTTTAGTGAGCACCTGTTGTAATAATTTTATATTTTAGCTTCCCCAAAGCTATCCAGCCGATGAACTTGTTTTCATCGGTTTTTTTATGTCTAAAATTCAATAAAATATAAAAAACACCTGTCGTAATTATAATGGCCATCACTAAAAGTTGGCTTTAATCGACTCGATTAACCTTATTCATAAAAGTTTTCTACTTAATCTTATTTTATCCATAGACTCATACTTAGCTATAACAAGGTGATTAACCTCTGTATCACCAGTAATTTCGCCCTATTAGTTATAGTGACCTATTTATCATACCAATCACTTTAACGATTCTTTTTAGAATAAATTAAAAATAAAATACTTAATTTGTAACCTTTCGCAAAGTAGTGCGTAATTATAACTATGAAAGGAAATAAATTTAATAAAATACTCGAACAACATCAGCAACGAATCTATTCGTTAGCTTTGTATATTTTACGTGATAAACATGAAGCGGAAGATATTACACAAGATGTTTTTACGCGTTTATGGAATAACATCCAACAAGTAGATATTGAAAAAGTATCGGCTTGGCTATCTACGGTAACCCGTAATGCTTGTATTGATAAATTGCGTAAGCGTAAGGAATTCAGCCAAGTTGAAGAAGAGCATCAAGTGACACAAAAACATGAAGAACCGGCAGGGAATTTACAGCACCAACAATTAAGTCATTGGTTAAGTGAGGCGATTGCTTGTTTAAAAGAACCCTATAGTTCGTTGATTATGTTATGTGATGTACAACAAAACAGCCAAAGTATTGCGGCGAAATCACTTAACTTAACCACCAGCCAAGTAAAAGTCTATTTACATCGTGCACGACGTGAATTGCGAAATAATTTAAAGGGGTATACCCATGAATAATAAAGAATCATGGCAGAAACCATTAGATGATTTTTTAGCGAACAATGACCTTTCAGCTGACACCCGTGTGCTAGCAAGAGTATTGTCCGAGAGCAGTGAATCAACTAATGAACAACTTAGTAACCAACAAATTGCTGAGTTGGAAACAGCGTTACATATTGAAAAACATTTAAATGACATAGGTTTGCAGCCTTTATCAGCCGATTTGAAAAACAAGTTACAGGGCATTAGCAAAACTGAAAAAAGCAGTCATGTGATTTTTGGTTACTTTACACCTAGCTGGAAAAAACTTAGTGCGCTAGCCGCAACCGTTACCGCTGTTGCTTTACTCAACACCAATATACTAAGTGATCCTATAAATAAACATCCATCACTGGCAGAAATACAACATGCTGAGCAAGAGTTAGCAATCGCTTTGCAATATATATCATTCGCTAAAAAAATATCAACAGAGCAAATAAAGCAAACATTTGACGAAAATATACAACAACCATTGAACCAAGGTTTATTTAAACCACTTAATCATTTTAAGGAAACATCATGAAAAAATTATTATCAGCACTTATTTTCTTTAGTTCATCATTATTAATGAGCAGTTCAGCTTCTGCCGACGACATTACCAAAGAACGAGGTTATGTAGACTTTGCCAGTCTTAACTCAGTTTATGGTGAACCTAAAGTGATGGTTAATTTAAATAAAACCATGTTAGGTTTTATTAGCAAAATTAATCTGTCTGATCCAGAAGCATCAGAGTTAATCAGCAAATTAAAAGCCGTTCGTGTACAAATCTATAATATGAAAGGTAGCGATCAACCGGCAATAGATTTAATCGCAAAGGTCAGCAAAGATATTCAATCTAAAAACTGGTTACCTATTGTCTCGGTCAATGAAGAAGATGAAAAGGTACGAGTATTCACCAAAATCACAGATGACCTTATGGATGGTTTAGTGGTTATGGTTATTAACAATAAAAGTGATAAGGACGGCCGAGAAGCGGTATTTATTAACATTGTTGGTGAAATAGACCCGGCACAAATTAATAAAGTAACCAAATCACTTAACATTGATATTGACTTAAAATAACGAGTAAACCATGAAACTATCTCACTATTTTTTAAAGAAAGTGACCTTGCTATTAGCAATTGCAGCAAGCTTTTTCTTAACCGGGTGCGGCATTACCGCAGGGGGACTTCACAGTCATGCTGGCTATGCCGATATTGAATCACCTTATTGGTGGCAAGCTGACAGCGAAATAAATTTGTCTTTAGGTCCATTAGCCATTGGCACAGCACGTTGGGTTATTGATGCCGATGAAGACCCTGAAATTGATGCTTTATTGGATGACGTAGATGGTGTTCGTATAAGTGTTTATAACGTTGAAAAAAACAGTGAGTTGTTTAAAGATAATTTCATTGAAACTCAAGCTAATTTACGTGCCGATGGTTGGCAACATGTAGTAAGAATGAATGATGATGAATCAACTGATTACTCACTGATGTTCATCAAGTCAAACGGTGAAGTAATTGATGGTTTAGTTGTACTGTCACTTTCAGATAATGAGGCGGTATTTGTCAATATTATTGGTAATATCCACCCTAACTCTTTTGAACCTATTATGGAGCAGGTTTATAAGAAAAATGATGTGGCAAAAAGATTTAAAGAAGTAGATGAAGAGGAATAACATATTAGCCGATTAAGTTATAAATGATAACTTAATCGGCTTGCTTTTAAGTGCTAAGATAATTTATCGTGGCGAAGCAGCTTTGTATTTAGCGGCTTGTTTATTATCAGGTAAAGACGCTTTAATAAATTGACGAATATCATCATTCGCCGCTTTTAAATCTTCATAGCGAAGGTACATCATATGACCACTGCGGTAGCCTTTAAAAGACAAGCGGTCTTGCATTTTACCACTTTGATCTAACTGCCACATAGTGTACTTAGCATCAAAATAGTTAGTCGCACCATCGTAGTAACCGGCTTGGAACATGACATTTAAATAAGGGTTTTGTGCCATCGCTAAACGTAAGTTTTTACCGGTATTATTGTTAGTGCGATCCCACGGATGTACATCACCGAACATATTATATTTAATGTCTGTTTTATAGTTTAACTCTTCGCGTAAATAGTAATTAATGGCGGGCGTGAAACTGTGCAGCCATGACGTTAATTCCGCATTGTAGTCAGGACGTGAACCGGTTGTTTTCTCGTCAATACCTAAGTAACGTGAATCTAAACGACCAATTGTTTGCTCACGGTCACGTAATAGTTCTTTCCAAAAATAGGAAGCGCTAATATCTAAATTACTGCGTAATACTTCAGTGACCGAAAGTCCTGAATAATAAGAGACTTTTTCAGCTATCGCCTGTTTTTCTGCTGGGCTAATAAAGCCACCTTTAGCGAGTGCAGGTATGTATTGCTCAATAGTAAACTTTTCAACTTCAGGCAAAATATCCAATAAGTCTTTTTGCTGTAAATCGCTCTTTAGTGCTTGGTGATACCAGGCAGCAGCTGCAAAATAAGGTAGGCGATTTGCGGCCTTTACTGGTCCGTCACGCTTAATACCAATATCGGTTGGCGACACGAGAATCACACCATTTAAATACATCCACTGACGTGATTGTAGTTCTAAAGCTAAACCTGAAACACGGGTAGTACCATAACTTTCACCGATTAAATATTTTGGTGAACGCCAGCGCTCATTCCGGGTCACAAAAGTATTGACCCAATCTGCTAGATATTTGATGTCGGCATTGACACCAAAAAACATCGATTTTTGTTGTTCTTTCGAAGGCATCTTGCCCTCTTTGTCGGGTAAAACTCGTGAATAACCCGTATTAACTGGGTTAACAAAAACAATATCGGCAACATCTAAAATTGAATAGTCATTGGTCTTAACACCGTAAGGCTGCAATGGATATCCTTCGTCATCAACATTTAAAACACGTGGGCCGGTGTAGGCAACATGCATCCAAACAGATGCTGAACCTGGGCCGCCGTTAAAAGAAATTAATAAAGGTCGTGCGCTTTTATTCTTAACATCGCTGCGTTGGTAATAGGTATAAAACAAACTGGCGGTTGGGTTACCCTCACTGTCCCATACGGGTTGAGTACCTGTAGTGGCAGTGTAGTCGAATTTTTTACCATTAACCTTAGTGCTATGTTTTGTGGTTGAGCTTTCGTCGATAGGTAACTTGCGGCTATTGTCAGCAGTATTCTCAGCATTAGCAAACGGTGAGAATATCAGCAACAAGGCGAATACTTTGACTAAATGGTGTGCTTTCATTTTAACGTCCTGTGCATTGAATTTTTATTAATATCTCCATACTCTAAAACAGAAAAAATATTATCGCTGAAATAAAAGTTTAAATGACTATTTTCAGCGATAAACACCTGCTGTCACTAAATTTTGCCTAGGTATTTTGCGTTAAGTAAACCACGATCAGCTTTTGTCCTGTAATCGTCATCTCCCCTGCTTTAAGGGTATTCAATTTCAATAAATGCCCTGCCTTTATTATTTGGTGATTTTGGTATGACGTTAACTGGAATGCACCCGATAAACTGTAAACAAAGCATAAGTCTGCAGCTTTAAGTTCAACTGTTTGTTGAGCTAGCAAGGTTTCCACAACGGCCGAGCACTTTTCTTTATCGGTAATAATATTAAAATCGGTAATTTCGCCTGCAGGTAAATGTCCAACGGTTCGACAACCCCCATCAAAATTGGCGACATCGAGGATATTATTCAACTGATCAGTTTTACGGTTATCGTGTTGTAAATTAATGCCCTTACCGGCAATGAGAATGAGATTACGCTGATAACCTGAAAAATCAGAAAAGACTCCATCTTCAACAACATTCGCCATACTCAAGCGCCAAATAAAGTCAGCTAAAGTACCGCCGTCATTAATCGCCAATTCAATAGTTTCACCTTGGCCATTTTTCCATGGGATAGTCTTAAAATGTTCAGGTGAAATAACTGTAAACATTAAGACTGCCCCAAATGTTTCGCATGGAAACATAAGTGACTTTCAATAAAACTGGCGATGAAAAAGTAACTGTGATCATATCCCTGATGTTGGTTAAGTATTAGTGGATAGTTATTACTCAGCGCCGCTGAAATCAATGATTCTGGCTGAAGTTGCTCTTGCAAAAAGTCATCGGCTAAACCTTGATCAACCAATGCCGGTATATGCTGTGTACTTGCTTTCATCAACACGCTTGCATCATGTTGCTGCCATAAAGCTTTATCATCACCTAAATAAGCGCTAAACGCTTTTTGTCCCCAAGGGCTATTAATTGGATTAGCTATGGGGCTAAAAGCAGATACCGAACAATATTTATCAGGATTTTTTAGCGCTATCGTTAACGCGCCATGCCCACCCATTGAATGACCACTGATTGATTTTTTACTCGATACAGGAAAGTTTTCTGCAATTAACGCTGGCAATTCATTAACAATATAATCATACATTTTATAATGAGTAGACCAAGGTTTCTCGGTGGCATTTATATAGAAACCCGCACCTAACCCTAGATCGTAAGACTGGTTTTCATCATCGGCAACATCATCCCCGCGCGGGCTGGTATCAGGACAAACAATGGCTATACCGAGTGCCGATGCCATGCGCTGTCCTCCTGATTTCTGTACAAAGTTTTCATCGGTACAGGTCAGTCCTGAAAGCCAATATAAAACCGGCACTGGTGAATGCTTGCTGGCACCCTCAGGTAAATAAATAGCGAAACGCATCGGACATTTTAGACTTTCAGCATGATGTTGAAAATGCTCTTGAACGCCACCAAACATTTTATTACTGCTAATTTTTTCTAACATGATCTTCAACCTTTTAGGTACTTACGAATGGTTAAAATGAATAACACTACGAATACTCTTACCTTCGTGCATTAATTCAAAGGCCTCATTAATTTTTTCTAACGACATGGTATGGGTAATAAAGTCGTTTAAAGCAAATTCACCGGCAAGATAGCGTTCAACATACTCAGGTAACTCACTACGACCTTTCACCCCACCAAAGGCAGTACCACGCCATACTCGACCAGTAACCAGTTGAAATGGGCGAGTTGAAATCTCTTGTCCTGCGCCAGCAACACCAATAATAATAGACTCACCCCAGCCTTTATGACAACACTCTAAGGCCGAACGCATCACATTAACATTACCGATACATTCAAAAGAGTAGTCAACACCACCATCGGTTAATTCAACAATAACGTCTTGAATAGGTTTATCGTAATCTTTGGGATT
The DNA here is from genome assembly GCF_014077245.1 of Colwellia sp. BRX8-9. NCBI lineage: Bacteria > Pseudomonadati > Pseudomonadota > Gammaproteobacteria > Alteromonadales > Colwelliaceae > Colwellia > Colwellia sp. BRX8-9. The sequence goes on along the minus strand of NZ_JACGVN010000006.1, from coordinate 226,679 downwards.
AATACAGTCTGTTGCACCCAGCTTTTTGGCTAACTCAAATTTACTTTCGTTGATATCAATCGCAATAATACGGCTTGCTTTCGCCATAGCAGCGCCAATAATAGCCGACAAACCAATACCACCTAAACCAAAAATAGCCACGGTATCACCTACTTCAACTTTCGCCGTATTCATGACTGCGCCCATGCCGGTAGTTACTCCGCAACCCAATAAACACACTTCTTCAAGCGGTGCTTTAGGGTTAACTTTCGCTAAAGATATTTCAGGTAAAACAGTATATTCAGAGAAAGTAGAACAGCCCATATAGTGAAATATAGCTTTGCCGTTTAATGAAAATCTCGAGGTGCCATCAGGCATTAAGCCTTTACCTTGGGTTTCGCGAATTTTTTGACACAGGTTGGTTTTACCCGATTTACAGAATTTACACTCACCACACTCAGGTGTGTATAAAGGAATGACATGATCGCCAACCGCAACACTGGTGACACCCTCACCTATTTGTTCAACAATTCCGCCACCTTCATGCCCTAAAATGACTGGAAATATTCCTTCAGGGTCTTCGCCTGAAAGCGTGAAAGCATCTGTATGACAAACGCCTGAAGCGATGATTTTAACGAGAACCTCGCCTTTTTTGGGAAGTTCTACATCAATTTCTTCAATTGTTAAGGGTTTATTTGGCCCCCAAGCAATTGCAGCTTTAGATTTGATGGTGTTTAGTTTTTGCGTAACTGCTGACATATGAATTGACCTGATTACATTCTTTAAAGACAATGATAGTGGATAAATATCAGGAATAACAGCCTATTGAAATGGATAAAATTATGTTAACCCGATTAATAAATTGGGCTTTACTATGATGGCGAGATATTCACCATAAGGATTTATCAAACCTTTTTGCAGTATGCTTTGTTATCGACTCCCTCTTAAAGGTTTTATAATTCACCCTTAAGGTCATTAAGCTTTAATAGCAGGTTTGGCGCTAAGAGTTCTTCGTTAATGGCCAGTAATAGCTCCTCGGCTTGTTCTTTATCACCGCCCAGCAACTTTATTTCGGCTAAGTACAATTTTGCATGAGAGGCTTTCACAACATCTAAAGCAATGTCAGCATGCTTAATTGCGGCTAAATAACTTTTTTCAGCCAATGAGAATTGTTCAGCGTGTTGTTGTGCTTGCGCTAAATTAAAATGTACTGTCGCTATTTGTTGTTCATTGCCATATTTATAACTCCAAGGAACGGTTGCATACCAGTGAGCAAGCGCTTCATCATACAATTCAAGTTGCCTAGCGACGTGCCCTAAATGACCAAAAAGATCCATCATAAACTGCGGATTATGACTGTTTTTATATTTTTCTTTTAAAGCATTAAGTGACTCATAGGCTTCAGGTAACTCACCAATAAACATTTGTAAGTTAGCAATTTCAATAAGTTTAATTGGAGATGGATAAACTTCATTCATTATTGCTAATTGTGCTTTTGCTTTATAAATATAACGCTTCCCTTCTACTAAGTCGCCATGACTAAGTAAACACTTAGCATAATACATATAAAGAGTGACTTGAAAAGGGATCGGTAGGTCTTCATCGTTTATCCAACGCTTTGTTTCTTGGTAAAGCTCATCACTGTGTTGCAAAATAAATAGCGAGGATAATTTGAATTGCATTAAGCTAAACCAGATGCGGCTTTTCGGCTGTACTTGGGTTAATTCAATATTAACTTTTTCTAGGCATGATGATGGCGAGCGCTGACATAGCTTTGCTGTGCTCTCACTTTTCATTGCATAACTTTTTGCAACCGGTAAGCAAAAAACCCACAATAATAGTGCTATAAGTCCAAGTAAATAAAGTTTTGAAGAGATAAAAAAATGTTTATTCATCGTTAGATATTGCCACTGATGTTATTAATTGCCAAGTGCCAGACTATAATTTATTAAAGATTATTGAACAAAAAATATCTTGGTGTTAAGCTCTGCGCGAAATCTTCACCTTAATTTAACCTAAAGTTAACCCAAATAAAATAAAGGATTTATTATGTTTAAGAAAACCGCTATTGCACTCACTCTTTTCAGTCTTTCCCTAACAGCCGTAGCTGCTGATTGGCAAGTGGGCGGTGGATTCGGTCAGTTATCTGATAGCTCTGATGGCGACGATATTTCTTTGAACTTTATCTATGGCTCAGTGGCATATAAAATTGAAAATTCAGCGAAAAATTTTTACTTGATGCCTGAACTTCGTCTCGGTTCTGGTGTTGGTGACGACTCACTTTACGGTGCTAAAATTGAAGTAGAAAGCTTACTCGCTTTGTCTTTGCGTGGTCAATACGACTTCAACAATCGCGCATATGTTTATGTGATGCCGTCTTATGCAAACTTAGACCTCAAAGCAAGCTACCGTGGCGAATCGGCGTCTGATGATTCATGGGAGTTTGGTTTCGGCGCTGGTGTTGGTTATAGCCTCAATAAAAAAGTGAGCGTTGAAGCCTCTTATGAAACGTATGACGGTACTAAATTACTTTCTGTTGGTTTTAAATACGCTTTTTAAGCGCAATATTTAACTGACCGTTGACGTATAAGGAGAGCAATAAGCTCTCCTTTTTAATTTTATACCGTTAACTTTTAAAACTAATGACCTAAAACACTGAGTGTCGAAATATAAAAGTTAGCATCAACGGCTATATTTGGATTTTCCTGCTCAAGTTCAACAGTAGTCCAAGTTGCTGTTGGTGCCAGCCACTGTGTTTTACCGGCAATAGTGACGCGTAACGGCATATCAAAACCCTTAACCACGTTACCCCAACGAATTTTCATCACTTTATCTTTGATAAAATATTCGAAAGTGGGAATACGTATATCACGTAAATATTGATCAAATACCTTACTTAAGTCGATACCTGATTGTGTGCTAATGTAGTTTTCAATATCTTGGGTAGTCACTGTTTGATGATAAAAAACTTTACCTAGTCCACGGAGTATTTCTCGCCATTTTCTATCATTATTAATCACTTGGCGAATGGTATGCAGCATATTGCCACCTTTATCGTACATATCACCAGAACCACCGCGATTAGCATTATATTCGCCAATAATAGGGGATTGATTACCAATATTCATCCGTTGACCACGAACGTATTCAAAGGCTTGCTCTTTAGTGAAATGATACTCTAAAAATAGACTTTCTGAGTAGTTAGTAAAGCTCTCATGGATCCACATATCAGCAACATCTTTATTGGTGATGTTATTGGCAAACCACTCGTGACCTGACTCATGAACAATAATAAAATCAAATAATAATCCTGGGCCAGTACTACTTCTATCACGCCCTAAATAACCATTTTGATAACCATTACCATAAGTCACCGAACTTTGATGCTCCATCCCCAAATATGGTGCTTCCACCAGTTTATAACTGTCTTCATAAAACGGATAAGGACCAAACCAATGCTCGAACGCTTCAATGGTTCGTTTTGCTTCTTTAAACTGTTTTCTTGCTTTCGCTAAGTTTTCCCGTAAAACATAGTAGTCCATATCAAGCTGACCTTTTTCACCTTGATACTTTTCACCAAAATGAACATAGTCACCAATGTTAATATTGACCCCATAATTATTAATAGGATTCACAACTTGCCAATGATAAATTTTTGTTTTATCAATTTTATTGTGTTCAACTTTAATTAATCGACCATTAGACACATCCATTAAATGTTCTGGCACTTCAACGCTGATTAACACACCATTGTTGGGCTCGTCGGCAGGATGATCTTTATTTGGCCACCAAATACTAGAGCCAATGCCTTGATTTGAAGTGGCAATAAAGTCGAGGCCATTACTGTCTTTCTTCCAAGTAATACCGCCATCCCATGGGGCGTTTTTTGCGGTAACGGGCTGTCCAGAGAAGTACATAGTTATCTTCTGCTCCGAGCCTATTTCTTGCTTACTGGCTGGGGTAATAAAATAAGAATAGCCATCTTGCTCTACTTCAAGCGCTTTACCATTTTGGTGTACTTTCTCAAGCTTCATTGGCGCCTGTAGTTCTATTTGTAAACGTTCACCTTTAGCTAACACCTTATAAGTCATGGTGTTTTCACCTGAAAAAAGCTTAGTTTCAGGGTCAACTTTTACATTAAGATGATAATGAATTAAATCCCACCACTTTCTTTCTGGTGTAATAGTACCCCGTAATTTTTCTTGGTGCGTTACTTTGCCACTTTCTTGTTGCCAATTACTCGCGCTAACATGCCCAGCAAAAACCATAGCGCAAACTAAGCCAGCAAGTGAAGTCGTTATCCGTTTTTTTATCATTGTTATTGTCCTAACACTCTCTCGTATACAATATACTAGCATTGTGTAATATAAATTGTGAACCCTAAAAAGGGTAAGATCTGTCAACGACTCACATCGTTATCTAAAAATTAATTATAACCAAATACAACATTATGATTGCGTATTTTGAAACTAATACGATAGAATCACCACAATTACTTGTCGGAGTGCTGAGATTATTTCTAAAGAAATATTCAAAGCTGAGATCGCGAAAGCGGGATCCGTAGAACCTGATCAGATTAATATCTGCGTAAGGGAACAAGGTAAAATAAAAGAGTTAAGGGATTAATTCGTCACTTTTTTATTTTTTCCTCACTCTACACTTCGTCTTTTTTATTCGTGCATTTATAACGAAATGCATATTATTAAAAGGCAAAAAAATGACCAAACCAGCTAACAAACTCACTCGCAGAGAACGTCGCGAACAAGCTGAAACATTCTTAAAAAACGTTTCTGATCAATCATTCCCAAATTCTAAAAAAGTTTATGTGCAAGGTAAAATTCACGATATCAAGGTAGGTATGCGCGAAATCACCTTGTCTGATACTTTATTAGCGGGTAATAAAGATAAGCCAACCTACGAAAAAAATGAACCTCTTTGCGTCTACGATACCTCAGGTTTTTATACCGATGAAAGTGTCGAGATAGACGTACACAAAGGTATTCCTCGCCTGCGTGAAAGTTGGATTGATAGTCGTGGTGATGTTGAGCTCTTAACATCAAATAGCTCTACTTATGCTCAACAACGTTTAGCTGACGATGGTGTTGACGCAATACGCTTTGAACACTTACCTAAAATGCGTGTCGCTAAAAAAGGTCAAAACGTTACCCAAATGCACTATGCTCGCCAAGGGATCATTACCCCTGAAATGGAATATATTGCCATTCGTGAAAATTTAAAACGTGAAGAGGTCAAAGATAAAACCTTACTACTACAACATAAAGGTCAGTCATTTGGCGCCAGTATTCCAGCGCAAATTACCGCAGAGTTTGTCCGTGATGAAGTCGCGCGTGGCCGAGCAATTATTCCGGTAAACATTAACCACCCAGAATGTGAGCCGATGATTATTGGTCGTAACTTTTTAATTAAAGTAAATGCCAATATTGGTAATTCGGCGGTGACCTCTTCCATTGAAGAAGAAGTAGAAAAACTGGTTTGGTCGACCAAGTGGGGCGCAGACACGGTAATGGATTTATCAACGGGTCGTAATATTCATGAAACCCGCGAATGGATCATGCGCAACTCGCCAGTGCCCATTGGTACGGTGCCTATCTATCAAGCGCTAGAAAAAGTAAATGGCGTGGCGGAAGATTTAACCTGGGAAATTTTCCGCGATACCCTTATCGAACAAGCCGAGCAAGGTGTTGATTATTTTACCATTCATGCCGGTGTATTATTACGCTATGTTCCAATGACCGCTAAGCGTGTCACCGGTATTGTCTCACGTGGTGGTTCAATTATGGCGAAGTGGTGCTTAGCGCATCATAAAGAAAATTTTTTATACACCCACTTTGAAGATATTTGTGAAATATTAAAGCAATACGATGTCTCGTTTTCACTCGGCGACGGTTTACGCCCGGGCTCGGTTGCTGATGCCAACGATGAAGCACAATTTGCCGAATTACATACCTTAGGCGAATTAACTAAAATTGCTTGGCAGCATGATGTACAAACGATTATTGAAGGCCCCGGGCATGTGCCACTGCATATGATCAAAGCAAATATGGACGAGCAACTTAAACATTGTGGTGAAGCACCTTTTTATACGTTAGGTCCGTTAACGACTGATATTGCACCGGGTTATGACCATATTACTTCGGGTATTGGCGCCGCTAATATTGGTTGGTACGGTTGTGCCATGCTTTGTTATGTTACTCCTAAAGAACATTTAGGCTTACCCAATAAAGAAGATGTTAAAGAAGGTTTAATGACCTATAAAATTGCAGCCCATGCCGGCGATTTAGCAAAAGGTCATCCGGGGGCGCAAATTCGCGATAATGCCATGAGCAAAGCGCGCTTTGAATTTCGTTGGTACGATCAATTTAATATCGGTTTAGACCCTGAAAGAGCCAAGGCTTATCACGATGAAACCTTGCCACAAGAATCGGGTAAAGTTGCCCACTTCTGCTCTATGTGTGGGCCAAAATTCTGTTCGATGAAAATATCTCAGGAAGTACGTGATTATGCCGCGGGTCTTGAAGCCAGCAATAAAATAGAAATACAGTTACTTGACGAAGTCATTGTTTTAGATGCAACGCCAACCGATATTGCACAAGGCATGGCTGAAAAGTCGGCGGAATTTAAAGCGACCGGTAGTGAAATTTACCATCAGGTGAAATAGTCAGCCGATGACTATTTCTCAGCAGTTCCCTAAACCTACTCAAATCTGTGCCAATATCGTTGTTATTGGCGCAGGATTAGTGGGTCGTTTAATGGCATTGTCTTTGGTTAATCAAGGTCATCAAGTGACTTTGGTTGATAAAGATAATAAACAGGGCCACCAAAGTGCCGCTTATGCTGCTGCCGGTTTATTAACGCCGCTAGGTGAAGCTATGCATAGCGATCGTAATATTGTTGAAATGGGCTTTGAGTCATTAGCGCTTTGGCCTGAGATTCTTGCTAAATTGGACAGTTACACTTATTTTCAACAAGCAGGCACCTTAATGGTTAGCCATGAACAAGACCAAGGCGATTATCAGCGTTTCATGGCTTATATCAAAAGTCATTATCCGCAACATCAGCTACAGCAACTGAATCGCCAACAAATACTTGCCCTTGAGCCTGAATTAGCTCATCGCTTTAATCATGGGTTGTTTTTACCTGAAGAAGGGCAAATAGGTAATCGTAAATTACTAAAAGCCCTGCAAAAGCAGCTAGAAAAAAGTAGCGTTACTTGGTTAGAAAGTGCACCTGTCGTTAACATTGAACAGCAAAAATCGAGCTGTTTAGTCACTTACCATGAGGATAGCCCACTAGGCAACAAAGGCAACAAAGGCAATAGGCAAACTAACACGTCAAAGCATATTATTGCTGCTGATTTAGCAATTGACTGTCGCGGTGCAGGCGCACGCAACAGTGCAGGCGAAAACACCGCAGCCCCCTTAAAAGATTTACGAGGAGTACGAGGTGAGATATTTCAGTTATTTGCCCCTGAAGTCAATATTACCCGGCCTATTCGTTTAATGCACCCTCGCTATCAATTATATATAGCCCCTAAAACTAACGGCTTTTATGTCGTGGGAGCAACTGAAATCGAAAGTGAAGACTGCGCGCCAATGACGGTACGTTCTTCAATGGAATTACTCAGCGCGGCTTATAGTGTCCATGCTGGATTTGCTGAAGCCAATATTCATCAACATATTAGCCAGTTAAGACCTGCTTTTAGTGATAACCAAGCTAAAATATCACTGCAAAATCGGCTTATCCAGGTCAATGGACTGTTTCGCCACGGCTACCTTATTGCGCCGGTTGTGTTAAAGCAGTTAGAGTTTACCGTTGCGCATTTTTTCGAGTGTCGCTCATTAACAGAATCTCCTTATCATAAGTGGTTAGCCATCAATGAATACTAAAGCAGCTATAACAACCTATTTTATCAATGGACAAGTAATCACCATTGCCAGTATAACCCCCAATATATCAATGGCATTACTGCATTATTTAACGCCAGAGCAGCAAAAACAAAGTTTTGCCGTAGCCCTTAATGGTGACTTTATTGGTAAAGCTGACTATCAAAAAACCACAATTAATCAAGAGGATAGTATAGATGTACTGTTTCCTATTCAGGGAGGTTAATGATGACATTTTCAACCGAACTAATGATATACGGACAAGCGGTTAATAGTCGTTTATTAATTGGTAGCGCACTTTATCCTTCGCCACAGATCATGAAAAAAGCGATATTAGCCAGTGGCTCAAAAATTGTCACCTTGTCGTTAAAACGCCAAAACCCTGCGCAACAGTCAGGCGCAAAAATTTGGCAGTATATTCAAGAGGTTGTTAAAGAGACTCAGGGATTTTTATTACCCAATACGGCGGGCTGTAAAACAGCTAAAGAAGCGGTAACCCTAGCAAAAATGAGCCGCGAAATTTTTCAAACGGATTGGATAAAATTGGAAGTTATCGGTGATGACTATAATTTACAACCAGACCCTATCGAGCTATTAAAGGCCAGTGAACAGTTGGTAAATGAGGGTTTTAAAGTGCTACCTTATTGCACCGACGATCTAGTGGTGTGTCAGCGTTTATATGACTTAGGTTGTCAGGTGATCATGCCTTGGGCATCGCCAATAGGCACAGGTAAGGGTCTAATGAACCCTTATAATTTAGCAACAATTCGTTCGCGGCTTCCAGATGCAACTCTCATTTTAGATGCGGGTATTGGTAAACCCTCAGATGCTTGTCTAGCTATGGAAATGGGTTACGACGCCGTATTATTAAATTCAGCAATTGCCTTGGCAGATAGTCCGGTACTGATGGCAAAAGCCTTCGCACAAGCCATTGTCGCTGGCGAGCAAGGATACATGGCGGGTGTAATGCAGCAACGACAAACCGCTCACCCATCAACCCCAACCCTAGATACACCTTTTTGGCATCAATAAGGCAGCTTTTTGGCGTCAATAAGGCAATAAGGCAATAAGGCAATAAGGGTTAAACTATGACAGAAAGTGTTAAAGAGAAACCGACTATCTGGACGATCAACGCCAACCCTAGATACACCTTTTTGGCATCAATAAGGCAACAAGGATAAAGCTATGACAGAAAGTGTTAAAGAAAAACCGATTGTATGGACGATTTCTGGCAGCGATTGCTCTGGTGGTGCGGGCATTGCCGCCGATATAAAAACAGGTCATGCCTTGGGTGTTGAAGTTTGTCATTTGATCACCGCGAATACCGTACAAAACGCTAACCGCCTTGTCTCGATAAATCCGGTCGCTAGCGAGACATTACAACAACAAGCTAAGGTATTAATTAGTGATAAACCACCCAGTGTCATTAAGATTGGCTTAATAGCCAATCTTGAACAAGTCACATGGTTAACCGAATTATTAGCGGGCTTTAAAGCTAACTACTCAAAAATAAGTGTCGTTTTTGACCCCGTTGGCCAAGCGAGCGTCGGTGGTCGTTTTTCGACACTACAGCGAGAAGATTTAACCCTATTGTTCAGCTATATTGATGTTATTACCCCCAACCTGATGGAAGCGCAACAATTATCAAACTTATTGATACTTAACCCCGTTGAGCTGGCAATAAAAATTGCCGAATTAGGCGTCGCCAGCGTCATTGTAAAAGGTGGGCACAGTGCCGTGTTAGACAATGATGGTTTACAAGTCAGTGATGACTATTGTTTACATCACGTTGAGCAATCATCGATAAGTTATCAACTCTCTTCACCACGAATAAATACTTCTTACAGTCATGGTGGTGGATGCTCCTTTGCTAGCGCATTAGCGGCTTTTTTAGCACGCGGCTATTTATTACGTGATGCCTTTACCTTAACCAAAGCATTTATTAATCAGGGTTTAGCTAAATCGGTAACTGCTAGCATGAAAAAAACCGATTATTATGGTGCATTTGAACAAACCCATTGGCCTAATAGTGCTGACTTTTTCCCCAGAATATCATCCAACCTAGTCAAGAAATATCAGCAGTTACCGCCTTTTCCATCGTTGGCACTATCAGATAATAAGCTTGGGCTTTACCCTGTGGTTGACTCACTTTATTGGTTAAAACGTTTATTGCCATTAGGCTTAAACATTATTCAACTGCGGTTGAAAAATAAGACGGACATCGAGCTTGAAAAACTAATCATTGCAGCCATAGCCATTAGTCAGCCGTATAAAACGCGCTTGTTTATTAATGATTATTGGCAATTAGCAATAAAGCATCGCGCTTACGGTGTGCATATCGGCCAAGAAGATTTACAAAACGCTAATTTAACTAAGATTCATCAGTCAGGTTTACACTTAGGTATTAGTACTCATGGTTGTTATGAATTTTTATTAGCACAACAATTACAACCCTCTTATTTAGCGATTGGCGCTATATTTCCCACTAAAACTAAAAATATGAGCGGACAAATTCAAGGGGTAGATAACTTACAACAGCTATTGAAATTAGCCAGCAATATTCCGGTTGTAGCCATTGGCGGTATTAATCATCAACGAGCAGAACGTGTTTGGCAGACGGGTGTTGACAGTATAGCGGTTGTTACCGCGATCACTGAAAGTGAAAATGCTGAAATCGCAGTTAAACAATTCCAGCATATTATGCAGTAATTTTTCCCAGTAAAACCTAAGAAGCTATACTTGTATCAAGTTTTTTTTCTAAGCGTAGTGGTTGCCATTTCAGGTACGTAATTGAGCGCCATAACCATTCTAACGGGCCAAATCTAAAGAATTTCAACCATAGTGTACAAAAAACAACTTGGGCAAAAATCACCGCGACGACAATAAGCATTTGTTGTCCGCGGGCTATTTGGCCAAACATACCACCAGCATAGCCATAAAATATTGTCGTTAAGATTATAGAATGACCGATGTAATTAGTAAGCGCCATTTTTCCTAACGGTGCCAACCATGAAAAACCTTTGATAAACCAAGCTTTGCTGGCTAATTTTACAAACAAGCCAATATAACCGGCACAGAGAACAAACTGCCCATAATAAAAAATAGTTTGTCCGCCCGCTCTCACTTCGATAGCACTTTTTGTCACTGGGTGTAGACTAATAAAAGTTCCAGCAATACTTAACAGTAGGCCAATGCTCAATCCGCCCCAGCACATAACACTGAAGAAACTTTGGTGTTGTTGTGGGTTTTTCATTCTGCCACTAGCGACTAACCAATAGCCCACCATGAAAAGAGGTAAACAAACAAAGAAGGCAAAGGTTGGCGTGTTACCTAAAGCTTCAACGGCGCTTTTAGCTCGGTACTTAGTCGCTTCAATATAGCTAGTTTGCGTAAAAGCTGCTGTTTCTTTTGCTTCATCTTGCGCACGGCTTTGTTTTCGTTCAAAACGTTGTTGAGCTTTATAAATAATAAGCTCTTCGTCGGTCATGCTATCTTCATCGACTTCTACAGCTTCTTCTTTTTCTTCTAATGCTTCAACATCACTATCGATGACTGCCGCACTCGCTGCTATTAAGGTACTTTCGTCTTCAATCTCGGTATCTTTACTAACCCATATTTCTTTTGGATTATCTTTTTCTTGTTGCAGTAAAACATTAAGCTGCTGATTAATGCTGACTTCCTGTTGCCAATCGTTGGTTATTACGGTGTTGTCACGGGTAACACCAAAATAAAGAGCGGCAAACATTGAAACCAATAACGGCATCAATAATAGTGAGAAACCCACTTTTGCAAACGTAGCGGGGGTATTAAATCGCGCTAATTTTTTAATGCGTAAAAGTAAAACAAACCCCAGTAAAAGCAAACCTCCTACCGCATAGTCGTGAATAATATCTCCACCCCAAAGAAAAATTAAATGCGCCATACCAAAAACAAATAATGCCAACATACGTCGGGTAAACCATGCGCCAAATTTACGATCTGCCTCTTGCGCCCTAACGAGCATGATGGCAAAACCCATACCAAAAAGTATTGAAAACAACTTATAAAATTTGCCTTCTACAAACACTTTAACTAACCAACTTGATGCCCAATCGAAGCCAGTAAGACTATAATCAAAGCTCAGTAATGCGCTAACAGGGCGATTAAACCATTCGATATTCATCATAATAATGCCAATTAAGGCAAAACCACGAAGTAAGTCCATTACTTGAATACGATTAGAGTTTGTGAGCGGTGTTAGCTCTTTATTAGTGCCGGGGAATTCATTTTCCATAGGTTTTTCCACTGTATTATTATAATGAGTTAATATTGTTTGCATGCTTAATAGCATGAGTCATGCCAATTCGTTACCTATTGGTTTTTAACGAGTTGTATGAACTTTATTATTATAGTTATTAATAAATAGACAACAAATTGTAACTTTAGACCAAATTTACGGCTTTTCCTTAACGCTATCGCCAACAGTGTATTGAACAAAGTTAAGGGGGTATCTCTTGTTCTTATTGCGACAATTCAATTTTAGGTTGCCACTTATGCCAATCGTCATCAACATCTCGTGCTAACTTAAATAGTTGTCCTTGCTCTGCTGGCTGAAAAGTTTCATTAACGTCAACTTCAGGTGTCGCAAAAGCTATACCACCGGCAAGCAGTGTTTCTATAGATTCTGAGTCTATATTGATCCCTGAAAAAAGCCCCGCATCAATACGAATACCGCTGGTATTCCAAAACCGACTGCTTTGACTTACTAAAGGCGCATAACGCGGATAAATATTAATATAGATATTAACGGTGTCGGCAGTAGGTGATAAGTCGACACCAATTACCCGACCAACTTTAACTTGTCGATAGAGCACAGGATTGCCAGTTCTTACTGAACCTAAGTTTTTTGCACTTAATGAAAGATTTAACCCTGAAGGAAGCGTCGTTGTTACAGGCATAATGGCTTTGGCCTCAAAGCGATGACTTATTTCTCCCTTACCTGGCATTAATCCAATAAAGCCCCCCTCTAGAATAGCGCCAACATTTACTGAGCCCACAAGAGCAAGCTCTGGTTTAGCAAACCAAAATTTTGAGTCTGCAACCGCGAACTTTCGGCCACTGTCATTTAGAAAAGCATAAACGGTTGCGCCAAATCCTTGCTGATCAAATTTGATCCGAGAAACTAAGCCAACTTGTTGATCTTGATATTTTATTTTTAAATTATTTTTCAAGCCCTCTACATCACTAAAATGAATTTCTATGGCAACGCCCGCTAATTTTGCATACTCAACATTATCAAATAAGGTAAATTTCTCTCCCTCTTCAACGGTGTCTTGCTCAGGCTTTATTTCTGGGTTTATAAAACTGATCCCCCCCTTTAATATCGCATCAGCAGATTCTGTTTTAACAATAAAATTCCCTAGACCACCGCTTATAGTTACACCACTGGCGTTGTAGAAACGGGTAAAATTAGAAATTAAATGTCGGTATTCTTCATCAACGGTAATATTTATTTCAACGTTATTACCTGTAGTATCGAGAGAAACATTATCCACTTGTCCTACAGCTATGCCTCTAAAGCTAATAGGACTGCCTGGATTAACGACATTCCCTTGCTCTGATTTTAGCGAAAGTTGTAGTCCTTGTGATGATAAGTGTTTTGCCGGTGGTAAGTCAGTGACAATAAAATCATGGGCTTTTTCACCTTCTCCAACGTTAACGCTGATATACGCCCCGCCAAATAAAGCATCGGTATTTGTCATTCCTGACAAGGATAAGTCGGCATTAACGAGCCAAAACTGACTGTTTTCTCGGAGAATATATTCGTAATCAGTTAAGACCCCAACCTGAAGGGTAACTTGGTCTTGCTGGCGAATGACTTTATGAACAGAACCAATTTCTTCACCTCTTAGCATGATACGGGTTTTGTTACTTAAACCATGGGCACTATTCGTATAAAGGTTAAATGTTGAACGTTGTTTAGCCACGTTTTTATCAATAAACAGCTGAAAGCTATCACCATTCTTAGGTGCTGATTTTTCATTATTATCACCTAAGTCAAAAGCAATACCGCCCGCTAACATCGACTGAATAGATTGTGCTTGTATATCAAAATTTTGTAAGCCACCTGAAATATGCAAACCACTGGCGTTCCAAAAGTGACTATCACTAGAAACAAAGCTTTTGTATTTAGGTTCAATGAAAATGTGTACTAAAAATTCATTAGGGCCAATATTTTCAATTGCCTGAATAGTACCTACTTTCTGCTGTTTATAATAAATATTAGAGCTTGTGGTTAAAGAGCCAACATCTTGTGCTTTTAACACTAAATGTAACCCAGGCTCACTATATTGGTAGGCAGGCTCTTGATTATATACGTTAAATTTATTTAACGGTTTACCATCAACTGATGGACGAATACCAATGTGAGCGCCTAGCATTAATGTATGTAAATTTGTAACGCCGCCTAAGTCCAGATTTGGCGCTATAACAAAAAACTGCGAACCACTGGTTAAATAGGGAATGATACGAGGATTGATAATAGCACTGGCTTCGATGATCCTTTCTTCGGGATCAATACGAGTAAAGTCGGTAATCTTTCCTAATGTTAACCCTTGATACATAATCGCTGCATCGCGATCTATACCTGAATTCCAGTTTAACATTAACTGAATTTCATGGCCCATATTGGCGGTTTCATAATCAGAATATAAGGTGAAATTTTGGCCGTTGATAGCTGGTCCCATAACAGCTTCATAATCAGAGTTTCCAAAAGCCACACCTCCAGCAACAACAGATGCCAGTGAATCGGTATGAACAGTAACACCACTAGTTAATGAGCCTGATACTGTTACGCCACTGGTATTCCAAAAACGCGAGTTTTCTTTTACTAAGTTAGCGTACTCAGGTTCAATAAAAAGGTTAATATTGATCAGATCAGAAGTTGCCTCATAGTTAAATCCAGCGACATAACCGACGGTAATTTGTTTAAATAAAACCGGCGATTTCTTGCCTAATGAACCCAAAGTTTTTGTAGTTAATGATACATGTAAACCTGGCGTTGCTTGATCTAATACCGGTTCTTCACTTAAGGCAATAAAGTGACTCCTTGCTTTACCTTCTTCTTCTATATCAGGTATCACATTTATGTAACTCCCTGATAACAAAGTGTCTAATCCGGTAATACCTTGAAATGAAACGTCGGCAGTCACGTACCAAAAACGTGTTTTATCGGTCAACATTTTTTTTGAGCTTGAAATCATTTCAATTTCGACAATAACACTCTGTAAGTCTTCAGATACTTCAACGTCACGAACAATACCTGTGGTAAGTCCTTTATAGCGAACTTGAGTTTTACCAACCACAATACCACTTGCACTTTCAAACTGAACGGTGATAAACGTGCCTCGGTCAGAAACAGCTTTTATAATTAGCCAAGCACCAAATAACAACGCAATAATAGGCACTAACCAGACAGCAGAAATACCTTCTCGACTTTTAATAATAGCTTTTGATTCGGCAAGAATAGTTTTATTTGTCATGATGAGGGACATCCGTTTTGTTATATGTTTTTTCAGAAAGTGACTGATGATTATGCTTCTGATAGTTATCCCATAATAGTCGCGGATCAAAGCTTTCCGCGGCAAAAATGGTAAAAATTACCATTAAAGTAAAGTAGGTAATACCAACTGCTGGTTCAATACTAGATAAAAAGCCTAAATTAACGACCGCAGCCATGACCGTCACCACGAATACATCGAGCATTGACCATGGTCCTAAAAATTCGACAATATGATATAACTTTCCTTGTTGTTTTAACGACAATTGTGTTTTTCTTTTGGTGTTGTACATCAAGGTAAATAGCCCAATAATTTTCCCTAAGGGTATAACAAAGCTAGCAATAAAAATGATGATCGCTACCGGCAACATCCCCATTTGAATAAAAATGGCGATCCCCTCCAAAATGGTTGATGCTTCGGGGTTGCCGAAAGTGTAAAACACCATCATAGGATAAATATTAGCCGGAATAAACATCACTAACGCGGCAATGGTCCAAGCTAACGTGTATTCAATACTTTTAGGTTTTCGAGCAGAAAATAGCGTTAAACAGCGTGAACAGACTTGTCGCTCGCTATGCATAACATTGAGCTTATGACACTTTGGGCAACTGCCTAAACCTGCGGCAAGGGCTTTATTGCTCAAGAGATTTCTCCAGCTCATGCCATATATTGTGCTGATCTATTGTCACCGACACCAATGTTGAACATAACAACAGGAATATTAGGCTAATTAACCCACCATCAATCGTCATATCAGCCAGTGAAGAAAGTTTATACATAGAAACAACAACACCAAGTAAAAAAACGTGGAGCATCGTCCAAGTATCTAAAACATGATAAGAGCGAAAAAACACTAGCAACGAAGGTTTAATTTTTTGAAACTTTATGCACCATGAAATATATAAGGCCGTGATCAGCCTCACTACAGGGATAGCAATGGTAAACATAAAAATAGCAAAGGCGAGTACGTAATTGCGACTATCAATTAAAAGCGTAATACAGTCAACCAGAGAGGCATCATTGTAAAGACCTGCGGCGCCGATGCCAATAATAGGTAATAATGCCGCGGGTAAAAAAAACAATAACCCTGCAATGGCGACAGCAAGGGTTCGATTAATCGCATCCCTCTTCTTTGAAAACAACATCGCGCCACAACAACCACATAAAGCATTTTGTCCTTCTAATAAATACGGCATAGGTAATAACGAATCGCATTGATGACAAGCAATCATATTATTAACAACTGAATGATTTTTCACTAAAGACCCAGTTCCATCAAGATAATTACCCTTACCTTTAAAATCAACAAATTACCAACTAATAATATCTATTTTAGTGTACGACATTAACCTATCTTAGCCAATAAAAAAGCAGCTTATTAAGCTGCTTTATGTTCAGGATGAACGGTATGTCTTGGTGCCATGGATGGCAAATAAAGACGATGTTCAGGATGAACGGTATGTCTTAGTGCCATGGATGGCAGATAAAGACAATGTTCAGAACTCGCTATAAGCGACTATTTTATCGTCGACATGTATTGCACTAAGGCGGCAATATCTGCATCTTCTAGCTTCATAGCAATATTTCGCATCATGCCATTTTTGTCATTGTTGCGAGCTCCCGAACGAAAACTTTCCAACTGAGCAGTTAAGTACATTGCATTTTGTCCGCCCAGAGCTGGGAAACCAGCTTGTGACATGCCTTTTGCATCAGCGCCATGGCAAGCAATACAAGCGGTAATTCCACGCTCTATATCACCACCAAAATATAGCTTTTTACCAACATCACTGGTTGCTCCACCCGCATATTTTGCAGGTTGTGCACTATAATAAGCGCCTAAATCAAGCATATCTTGTTCGCTCAATGCCATGGCCATACCACCCATAATTGCATTAACACGACCTTCTTTTCCGCCCGAAGTTAGCCCCGTTTTAAAGTCAGCTAATTGTTTCGCGATATAGCTACTACCTTGTCCAGCCAGACTAGGATACATAGGTACTAAGCTATTACCATCAACACCGTGACATGCTCCACACATTGCAGATTTTGTTTTACCGGCATCAACATTACCTTGGGCAGCATAGCTGATATTTAGTGCACTTGTTCCTAATAAAACCAAGCTTAGTAGTATTCTTTTCATCAATGAGCTCTCTATATATGTAGATAATTAAATGTGGCTAGCAATGATTGGTAAGGTTATTACCTTAGGCACTGCAGTCTTCAATATCAAACAGTTTACACAAGTTATACCCATCGGACTAATTTATTGATCACTTAGCAGGCATAAAAAAGCAGCTTATTAAGCTGCTTTTTTAAAAATATTCTTTTAACCGTGCTTTATTTCATTGAAGACATGTATTGCGCTAATGCATCCATGTCATTTTTCTTCAAACGTTTAGCTATATTTCCCATCATGCCATTACGATCATTATTGCGTTCACCGGTTTTAAAACTCATTAACTGTGCAGTTAAGTATTCAACACTTTGATTAGCAACAACAGGGAAACCAGCTTTTGCAACACCTTTACCCGTTGCGCCATGACAAGCGATACAAGCGGTAATACCACGAGCTGGGTCTCCACCAAAGTATAATTTGCGCCCTAGTTCAGAGCCATTGCCATTACCTGGCGTCGGTTTTTGACTAGCAAAATATGCGCCTAATTCAGCCATGTCTTGTTCAGACAAGGCTGCAGCCATACCTGCCATTACCGCATTTTCACGCACACCAGATTTAAACTCTTTTAGTTGTTTAGCTGTATATTCCGCATGTTGTCCTGCTAATTTTGGATACATAGGCACTAAACTATTACCGTCCGCACCGTGACAAGCACTACACATTGCTGACTTTGCTTTTCCGGCAATAGCTTCTTCGGTAATAATCGCAACCTTAGTAACACGCTTAGGTTTTACATGAGCAACGGCCTTGGTATCAGCAAAATAGGCGCTCATATCGGCAATATCTTCATCGGTCATCGCACCAGCAAATTGATTCATTGCATAGTTAATGCGCGTTTTATCTTTAAAAGCATATAATTGCTTTTCGATATACTGGGCATGTTGGTTGGCTAAATTAGGGTTGATTAGTACCTGACTATTGCCCTCTTTACCATGGCAGCCGATACAGCTAGCAATATTACGTGAAGCATCACCTAATTCGTAAAGGCTCTTACCTGCACTAGCATTGCCAACATAAGCAACAGTTTCTACTACAGCAGCCGGAGCTGAATGCATGCTAGCAAGTTCAACTGAAACGGTTGCGCCACTTCTATCTAAACTTGAGAAGTAAGCACCGATATCAACCATATCTTGATCGGATAAGCCAGCAGCCATTGGTCCCATCATAGCGTTGACACGTGTACCACTTTTAAAGGCTTGTAGTTGTTTAACAATATAGGCAGCATGCTGACCCGCTAAGTTAGGAAACGCATCACTTGCGCCAATCCCATTAGCACCATGACAAGCACTACACATAGCTGCTTTACTTTTACCTGCATCAACACTTCCGGTTGCTGCGAACGCGACATTAATACTCGTTACGGCAAGAATTAACGAAAAAATAATTTTATTCATTGAATGGCTCTCTGCTCTATTACTATTGATTAAGTATTCACTAAAAAATAAACGGATGAATATAAAAAACTAGTCATATTTTACACTAATATCATCACGGTGTAATAAGCATAGTAAAAATTAAGCTTAAAAAATGACACTTTTTACTGTTTCACGAGAAAAAAAAGATATAATGCTTTTTTTATTTGTTATTGGACACCATTTTGTCATCACCTGTTATTCATTTAAGTAAAGCCACTTTCACTTTAAGTGCGCCGGATATTCGTCGCTTGCCTGAAGACAACGGTATAGAAGTGGCCTTTGCGGGACGTTCAAATGCGGGTAAATCAAGCGCACTAAATACCTTAACTAACCAACGTGGTTTAGCTCGTGTCAGTAAAACACCGGGTCGAACGCAGCTTATTAACATTTTTGAAGTCGCACCTAACAGACGTTTGGTTGACTTACCCGGTTACGGCTTTGCCAAAGTGCCGATTGAAATGAAGAAAAAATGGCAAAAAGCACTTGGCGAATATTTAGAAAAACGTGATTGTTTAAAAGGCCTAGTTATTTTAATGGATATTCGTCATCCGTTAAAAGATCTTGATATGGACTTGATCCAATGGGCCGCGGACAGTGATTTACCGATATTGGCGTTATTAACAAAATGCGACAAGCTTTCACAAGGTAAAAGAAGTGCTGAAGTGCTTCAGGTAAAAAAAGCCTTAGCATCGTTAAATGCAGATATTACCGTACAAGCTTTTTCATCATTAAAATATACGGGGTTAGAAACAGCAAATGACCTAATTTGTAAGTGGTTGTCTGCCGATTTACCAACAGACCTTCCCGAAAGTGAAGAGTTTTAGCATCGCCATTTAATGCCAAGTGACCTTACTAAGGTCTAACTTGGCTAATGTTTTTCATACGAAAAACGCGATAAACAAAACATTCATTTTTCAATCATTAATCTTCACCCACAAACCTAACAAGCAAATTGATGCTGCTATCAAACCATGGCAACATAGTGCTTTAAAACTTATTCTTTCAAAAAGGCTCGTCAATTAATGGCTACCATTGCTGAACTCATCGCAACAGAACTTAACGTTAAAACCGCTCAGATAACTTCAGCAATTAACTTGCTTGATGACGGCGCAACCGTACCTTTTATTGCGCGTTACCGTAAAGAGGTAACTCAAGGGTTAGACGATAATCATCTGCGTCACATTGATCAACGTTTAAGTTATTTACGTGAGCTTGAAGATCGTCGAAAAGTCATTATTACCAGCATCACCCAACAAGATAAATTAACGCCAGCATTAGAAAAAGAATTACAAGCCGCAGACAACAAAACCCGTTTAGAAGATTTATATTTACCGTTTAAACCTAAGCGTCGCACTAAAGGCCAAATAGCCATAGAGTCGGGTTTAGAACCGCTTGCCAATAACCTTTATAATAACTGGGCGTTAACGCCAGAAATTGAAGCAAAAACTTTTATCAATAATGATGCCGGTTTTAGCGATGAAAAATCAGTCCTTGAGGGCGCTATTTATATCCTTATTGAACGTTTTGCTCAAGACGCCAATTTATTACAAAAGCTGCGTAAGCATTTATTAAAGCAAGCACATTTAACCAGTATTGTCGCTAAAGGCAAACAGCAAGAAGGCGCTAAATATCGCGACTATTTCGAGCACTCAGAATTATTAAAAAATGTTCCCTCACATCGTGCTTTAGCGATGTTGCGTGGTCGCAATGAAAAAATATTACAACTCAGTATTAACGTAGACCCAAACCAAGAAGATAGTCAGTACTCAAGTGCCGAACAAATTATTTGTGAGCACTACAATCTGCGTTTAACCGGACAAGCTGGTGCAGAATTTATCACTAAAGTGGTACGCTGGGCATGGAAAATAAAATTAAGCCTAAGCTTAGAAACTGAACTATTGGGTAATTTACGTGAACAAGCAGAAAATGGGGCGATAAAAGTTTTTGCCACCAATTTAAGTGATTTATTAATGGCTGCGCCCGCTGGTGCAAAAACGACACTAGGCTTAGACCCAGGTATGCGAACGGGTTGTAAATTAGCGATTGTTGATGCTACCGGTAAATTATTACAAACCGCGACAATTTTCCCACACGCACCACAGAATCATTGGGAAAAATCAGTACGAACCTTAGTCAATTTATGCCAACAACACAAAGTTGAATTACTCGCGATAGGTAATGGTACTGGCTCACGTGAAAGTGACAAACTCGCGGCAGAGGTTATTCAGGCATTAGAAGCAAATAAACCACAAAAAGTGATGGTCAGTGAGGCAGGTGCTTCTGTTTATTCTGCTTCAGAATTTGCCGCAAAAGAATTTCCAGATTTAGACGTCTCTATTCGTGGCGCGGTTTCTATTGCACGGCGTTTACAAGACCCATTAGCTGAACTAGTGAAAATTGACCCTAAAGCGATTGGCGTTGGTCAATATCAACATGACGTAAGTCAGAGCCAGCTAAGTAAAACCCTCGACAATGTCATAGAAGATTGTGTAAATAATGTCGGTGTTGACTTAAATAGTGCTTCGGCTGCGTTATTAACACGAGTTTCAGGATTAAATAAAACGATGGCTGATAACGTCGTTGCTTATCGCGACGAACATGGTCGTTTTGATGACAGAAAAGAACTCAAGAAAGTAGCGCGTTTGGGTCCTAAAGCCTTTGAACAGGCAGCGGGATTTTTACGTATTTCAGGTGGTAAAAATCCACTAGACAATTCAGGTGTTCATCCAGAAAGCTACCCAGTTATTGAAAAGATCATTGCCCATCTTAATAGCAACATTAGTGATTTAATCGGTAATAGTGAACAATTAAGTAAAATTAATATCACAGATCTCAACGATATTAATATTGGCGAATTAACGCTTAAAGATATTATTAGTGAGCTAGAAAAGCCCGGCCGAGATCCTCGACCTGTTTTTAAAGCTGCACAGTTTAAAGAAGGTGTAAATACCATTAATGACTTAACTGTCGGCATGGTACTTGAAGGTGTTATTTCAAACGTTGCCAATTTTGGTGCCTTTGTCGATTTAGGTGTTCATCAAGATGGCTTAGTACATATTTCATCACTTACTGACAAATTTGTTAGCGACCCACGTGAAATTGTGAAAGCAGGTGATATTGTTAAAGTAAAAGTAATGGAAGTTGATGCGGCTAGAAAACGCATTAGCTTATCTATGCGTTTAGATGAAACAGTGACCACCAAGCCAGAACAAAACCAACAGACGAATAAGCCTCAGCCTCGTTCACAAAATACCACACCCAAAACAGCTAAGCCAAACCCGCAACGTAATACAAAGCCACCCGCTAAAAAGAGTGAAAATGCCGCTATGGGTAACGCTTTTGCTGATGCCTTTGCTAAGTTTAAAAAGTAGTAGAGGGGTGATGTTGGTACTGAAGTTATCAGTATCAACGACTAGATCCTGAAATAAATTCAGGATGACGGTTTTTTATTCTAAAGACTTGGTTATGTTCAATTTATGCTAAAGACCTCGTCATACTGAATTTATTCTAAAGACTGCTTCATGTTGAGTTTATGCTAAAGACTTCGTCATGCTGAACTTATGCTAAAGACCTCGTCATACTGAACTTGTTTCAGTATCTGTGCTTTTTGCTATATTGATAACACTAGATCCTGAAATAAATTCAGGATGACGGTTTTTTATTTTAAAGACTTGGTTATGTTCAATTTATGCTAAAGGCTTCGTCGTGCTGAATTTATGCTAAATACTTCGTCATGCTGAACTTGTTTCAGTATCTGTGCTTCTTTCCATATTCATAACACTAGATCCTGAAATAAATTCAGGATGACGGTCTTTTATTCTAAATAATTGGTTGTGTTGAATTTATGCTAAAGACCTCGTCATACTGAATTTATTCTAAAGACTGCTTCATGTTGAGTTTATGCTAAATACCCCGTCATGCTGAACTTGCTTCAGTATCTGTGCTTCTTGCTATATTCATAACACTAGATCCTGAAATAAATTCAGGATGACGGTTTTTTATTTTAAAGGCTTGGTCATGTTCAATTTATGCTAAAGACTTGGTTATGTTCAATTTATGCTAAAGACCTCGTCATACTGAATTTATTCTAAAGACTGCTTCATGTTGAGTTTATGCTAAAGACTCCGTCATGCTGAACTTGTTTCAGTATCTGTGCTTCTTGCTATATTCATAACACTAGATCCTGAAATAAATTCAGGATGACGGTTTTTGGGACGGTTGTTTTTGTATTAGGATGACATATGCGTTCTTTGGCATCCATGCCACCTCGCTATACTGTACATAAAAAAGGGGAAGCAAAAGCTTCCCCAAAAAACCTCAGAATAGGAGGTCAACTAACGCAAAACGTGTGAATTCTTTGCTTTTATGTAACGGTATACTTATAAAACGTATTTTGCTGAAAATTGTAAGTAGTCAGAATCAACATTTTTATCTGCCATTTCAAAATTACCCACTTCAACACCAAAGGATAATTGCTGAGTAACATTTTTAAATAAATTTACGCCCCAATGTGTACGGTCATAATCTGCAACTTCTGTAGTGGTGTTACCATAAAAGGCCGTGCTTCGTAAATCTTCGGTCCAGAAATGGCGGTATGCAACGCTGATTGAGGTTGTTTCTTCAACTTCTTCGCCAATTAAATCTTTTGATGCGGTTACGCCAATATAGCGACCTACTTCACCACCATGAAATTGAAAACGAAAGTCATCTTTGCCAAAAGTATTAATGCGACCTGAAATACCATAACCTAGTGCTGATTCTTCATTACCACCAACGGTTTGTAATCGTTTGGCTACCGCGGCAATAGCGACATTACCCCAATCGCCTTTAAAATTATAACGAGCAATAACATCAGGCATAGAATCATTGCCACTGACACCACCATATGATTCTGGATTTTCAACAGAGACCTGAAAGTTACCCATAGTGTAACGAACTTGTCCTTGACGAATAAAAGCTGCCGATAACAATGGACCACCAAAATCAGCGGCTTCTGCAAGTGCACTGGTGTTAACAAAAGTTGACCAAGTGTCACCAATTAATAGATCTTTATATTTAATAAATGCATGACGAATACGTGGGTTTGACGAATTTGAGATAATTTCATTACCCCCTCCTCTAACAGCGTCTCCATAGAAATCCATTTCAATAAAACCGGTTAAATCACCATGTTTATATTTAGTATTAATGCGTGATTCATTTACCGCAATACCAAAATTAGAAATACTATTGTCTAGTGCCGTGCCACTACCATACCAATAATCAGTTGCTGCAACAGTACCATCGATGTAACGTGCGTCGGCTTTGATGTAACCACCGAAAGTAATACTATCGTCGTTGTCTAATTTAATTTCGTAAGCCGCATTTGCTGTGCCAGCCAGTGCGAATAATCCTGTTGCTAATAGAAGCTTTTTCTTGTTAAACATTTTGCTATCCCCGTTTGTTGTGTATTAGCCTCAGAAAAACTGCAGATACGATCTTTTGGCTACTTTTTATCGTTTTATTTTTATTTTATGGATATAACTTAAAACGTTAATCGCTATTTAGAAATTAGACATAAGTCTAAAGGGGATGTTTTTTGCCTGTTAAAAACGATTCTTTCATCTTATAAAATTGTATATTTAACGATAATTACACTTGAAGCGGTTAGGAAATGTTAGGCTGATCATAGCTTTGCTTGTATTATCCTCGAGTGAATAACTAATAATGAAAAAAGGTAAATTTAGATGAGAAAATCTCTTATTCTTGCCAGTGGCGTTGCAATTATTTCTGCACTGACACCAACCCTGTTGTCGGCAAAACAACTAAGCGTTGACGACTATAAAAAAGCTGAACAACAATTATCAAGCTATACCAGTAAGTTAGTAACAGGTACTGTTGACTACCCGTTATGGTCAAGCAATGACACTTTGGTATACCGCAGCCATACTGAAGACGGCGATAAATTTTTTAAAGTTGATATTAATAGCCAGAAAAAATCTCTCGCATTCGATCATAAAAAATTAGCAGAATCACTTGCTCGCATTACTGATAGCGAAGTAAATCACGATAAGTTCCCTTTCACTCAAGTAGAGTTTATATCTGCAAACAACATCAAATTTTCAGTAAAGGCAAAGAGTTACCAATGTGATTTAACTCATTATTTATGCCAGCTTGATGAACTAAGCCAAAAAAGTGCGGAAAACTTATCACCTGATGGTAAACGTGCCGTCTTTATTCGCGATCATAATCTATGGTTACGTGATTTAATAACAGATAAAGAAAGCCAACTCACCACTGACGGTATTAAAGACTTTGGCTATGCAACCAATAATGCTGGCTGGGTTCGTCGTGATTCTCCCGTAGTGACTTGGGCGCCTGACTCAAAAAAATTAACCACCTTTAAGCATGATGGCCGCAACGTAGGTGACATGGGCATAGTGTCAACCGCAGTTGGCCATCCAACAATTGACGTTTGGAAGTATCCTTTACCGGGTGATGAACATATATTTGCTATTCATCGTGTCGTTATCGACGTTGAAAGTAAAAAGGTCACGCCACTTGATATGGCACCCGATGCTCACCGTTCAACAATCACCGACCATGTAGCTGGACGTAACGGCGAACTATTAGACATAGATTGGGCTGACGATAGTAAAACATTTGCCTTTGTTTCTTCTACGCGCGATCACAAAACTGCCACGTTGAAAATTGCTGATGCTAAAACCGGTAAAGTTAAGCTTGTTATGTCAGAAACACAAAAAAGCTTTTTTGAATCAGGTGTCGATGGCATTAGTTGGCAGTATTTAGAAAAAAGTAATGAGGCTATTTGGTTTTCTCAGCGCAGTAACTGGGGACATTTATACCTAATAGATTTAGCAACGGGGAAAGTTAAACAACAAATTACCCAAGGTGACTGGACGGTTATCGAATTACTCCATGTTGATCAACAAACGGGTAAGCTTATTTTCACTGGCGCAGGCAAAGAAGGCAGTGACCCTTATTACCATTATCTTTACAGCGTTAACAAAGATGGCTCTGAGTTAACCTTATTAACACCCGAGAAAAAGCACCATCGCATTACGTTAAACAAAGCCGGCACACACTTTTTAGACCGCGCGGCAACACCAACAACCGCTGAAATAAGCCGAGTACGTGCCGTTAGTAATAACAAAGAATTGACCATAGAAACCATGGATATTAGCCAATTAAAAGCGTCTGGCTGGCAAGCACCGGTTGAATTTATTGTTAAAGACAGAAACGGTGAAAATGATATTTATGGTTTAATGTACAAGCCAACAAATTTTGACGCCAGCCAATCTTACCCTGTAGTTAATTATTTATATCCAGGTCCACAAGTAGGTAGTATTCGTGGCCGTCATTTTCGTAGCTCTCGTGGCGATAATCAAGCAATTGCTGAGTTAGGCTTTATTGTTATAGAAATTGATGCTTTGGGTACACCGGGTCGCTCAAAAGCTTTCCATGAATTTTATTATGGCAACATGGGCGACAGTGGTATTCCTGATCAAGTTTCTGCCATTGAACAGTTAGCTAAGCGTCATAATTGGATTGATGTAACACGCGTTGGTATTTGGGGTCATTCTGGCGGTGGTTTCGCATCAACTCGTGCGTTATTAACTTTTCCAAATTTCTACAAAGTAGCCGTATCACAGGCAGGTAATCATGATAACCGTAACTATGCTGATGAATGGGGCGAAAAATACCATGGTCTTGAAGTTATAGATGAAGAAGGCATTAGCAATTACGACAGCCAAGCAAACCAGTTATCGGTTGACAGTTTGCAAGGTAAATTATTGATCGCTCACGGTACAACCGATACCAATGTACCACCTTACAATACTTTAATTGTCGTTGAAGCTTTAATTAAGGCTAACAAAGATTTTGATATGTTGATGTTACCTAATCGCGGCCACGGTTTTGCGCGTGAACCTTACATGATGCGCAAACGTTGGGATTATTTTGTTGAACATTTAATGGGAGCAACGCCACCCAAAGAGTTTCAGTTTTCTAAATAAAACAGCTTTATAACCCAATAAAAAAGACGCTTACTGCGTCTTTTTTATTGGCATTACATTATTTTTATCAGCCCTAGCTTGCCAATTATTCGCTTACACTTGCGCTAGATCAAAACAATTAGCCAACGTTGCCATAAAATAAAGTCATAGCCCTTATCGTTTAAAGGAAAATGACATGACTCATCAAGAAATATTAACCTCCTTAACAGAGAAAAAAGCTCAGCTAGAGCATCGCATAAGTGCTATTGAAGCTGATTTACACCAAGGTCGCTCACAGGACTTTGCTGAACAAGCAACCGAAACCGAAAATGATGAAGTGCTAGATGAAATTCATCACCAAGCAAAAGCTGAACTAAAGTATGTTATTGCCGCATTAAATCGTCTAGAAAATAAAAAATATGGCTTTTGTTCAAGCTGTAACACCTTAATAAACATCGAAAGATTACACGCTTTACCTTACACAACAACTTGTATTAATTGCGCAACATAAGGGATAAAAAATGATAATAGAAAAACATGATTTACACCACGAGTTTCCAGAATTTGCTGATGAAATACGCAGCCTAAAAATGAATGATGCTCATTTTGCTCGCTTATTCAAAAAATATCACGAGCTCGATCAAGAAGTACATCACATTGAACAAGGGGCTGAAAATACTTCGGATGAATATCTCGATCAACAAAAAAAGCAGCGCTTACATTTAAAAGATGAATTATTTACCATCATCAAAAAAGCGAAATTAACCACCTAAAATTTTATCGTCAAGTAAGAGCATGAAACTAAGGTTAGCTATAGGTTCAAGGCAAGATGATAACGTTAACACTACTGCAATCGTTTAATTACTAACGAATAACACTAGACAAAGTTTCAAATCTATTTATTGTAGAAGGGGCCATAGGTGTTTTGATTAATCGTGATAAACACCAATAGGCCCTTAATAACAATAAAATAGGTGGTTACATGGCTAGACTAAAACAAGCAAAAGTAGCATTACAAGAAGCGTACGATACCTTTAATCAAGCAGTTGAAAAACCACTCCCCGCATTAGCACTATCAAATACCGACTCTATTCAGAATTTACTTAACATCGTTATCCGCAGAGAATCACTTTCTGTCGCCAAAAAATGTAGCTTCCCTAACAAGCTCTCTGCTGATTTAAGAAAAAAATTAGCAGACGTTTTATTACTTATTGATAAAGTAGATATTGAAATAATCAAGGCCAATGCTAAGTCTACATCAACCTCCGTTGATAAAGCCTAAACGGTCACCATAAGCCATTTCAAATAAGAGCGGTAGTAAGTTGTCAGGGGTATTGTTCAAAAGTAATATTCACCTTGAAAATATCACGGTTGCCTTCAACAGATTTACTTGCCGTTAGTTTTTATGGGTTCATTGAGCCGAAATTACAATAATAAATCGTGCAATTTAAGTGAGTTGTTATCAGACATTTCACTGACTTGTACCATCAACAGTTCTGCCGTAGCTATAGCGTCATTTAAAGCGTTATGGGCAAAATGATTTGGCAAGCCATGAGCGTGGCGCAAAGTTGACAATCTTAATTCTGAGGGGTCGTAAGCGACATCCTTTTTATCAAGTTGACGCTTTGCTATCATTAGGGTATCTATCATCGGAAAAGGTGGCGCTACTCCATAAAGTTCCAAACAAGCTTGTTGCAAGAATTGTCTTTCAATACGAGCAAAATGTACCAACATTACTTTTCCAGCCAAAGCTTTGAGTAAGGCTTCAACCACCTCTTTTAATGGCGCGCCTTGTTCTTTTTGCTGATCAGTTATTTGATGAATAATAACGTTATCTGCGCTAAGATCATCCTTCGTTTTGATGATTTGATGGTAGCTGTCTTTTAATGATATTTGCTGCTGTTTTATGCCAATAAAGCCAACACTCAGTAACTTATCGTTAATGGCATGAAGGCCAGTGGTTTCAAAATCAACCGACAAAATTTCAATATCATTTAATGGCGTATCAGGTTCAGGAAAACTAACAGCAAGAAAATCTTTTAAGGCTCCTTCTGGCGCTCGCGCCCAAGCACGTTTTCGTTGAGCTTCATAACCGAGTAACCAATAAAGCAAGGGTTGATTGCTGAGCATATTTAACCTTAGTACGTTGACTGTCTGCTATCTTGTAATGCTTTAATGACTTTAAAAGCATCCTTTAAATGTTCACGTTCGAGCTTAGACAATTTTTTCGGTGACAAGTAATTATTTGGCTCTTTACCTGCTTGTAGTAAATTGGCTTGGTGCTCTAAACGCAATATGCCTAAAAATTCATAAGCATCAATTAAGTTAGCCGCCGACTCTTTAGAAATAGAAGGGCTTCCGGCTGCTTTTCTAAGGCGCTCTATAGTGTTCACTGATGCGATCCCTTCGGCTAGCGCATAAATTCTTGCCAGATCAACAATCGGCGCTATACCATTGTGCTTAATATCTAGACTCGATTTATGCTCGCCATCAGAAATTAACACAAAATCCCGAAAAAACCCCAGTGGTGGCCTCAGCATCAAAGCATTTCTAGACAAGTGTGCGAGAAATAAGCTATTACCTTTGGTTTTTGCCAGCAGCTTGCTACGTACTTCGTTAAGTAAAGAATCGTCGCCATGTACTGTAGCAAAATCAAAGAAGACACTACCATTGAGTAACGCCTGTGGGCTTGGAGTATTCACCCATTGCTCAAAATATTGATGCCACATTTTTTGTGGTTGTCGCCATTTAGGGTTTGAAGCCATGATATCGCCAGGACACAAGATAAAACCGCAGGCAGCAAGACCATCACAAACAAACGAGGCGAGGTTTTCAAACCAAGCTTCATGCTCAGGTTGTACCTGATCAGAAATAATTAAAGCATTGTCTTGGTCAGAATGAGCAAGCTGCTCTTGTCTTGCTTGAGAACCACAAGCTACCCATGCATAGGGAACTGGCGCTTTACCATTGATTTTTTCTGACATTTCAATAATTCGAATCGTAAATGCCATCGTTATCGCGCTAATACTTTTACCAATATGATCAGCGCTGGTGCCGAGTTTAGCCATACGAATTTGTAATTTTGGTATTAATTTACTGATACGGATCAAATCGTTAATGGTCGCCGCTTTACGAATAATACTGGTGATATTGACGGCATTGTGGCCTTCATTATTCATTAAGTCCGTGATAGTTACCATCGCCACTAGTTCGCCATACTCTCCAGAATCACTAAAGCCAGTAATAGGAAGGTGGTGAATACGCTTGCTAGTCATCAACATAAGCGCATCATAAGCGCTACTTTGCTCGGGTAACGTTGCCATATCTGTGGTCATAATCTCGCTGACTGGCAGGGTAAAACTTAACCCTTCAGCGACACAACGTCGACGAATATCTTTATCGGTTACTATACCAACGGGTGCACCGACACCACTTTCTTTATCATCGATGACGACTAGGCAAGAAATATCTTTTTCAGTCATTTTTAGCGCCGCTTCTTGTATGCTTTGATGACTTTTAATGGTTAATACTGGTTGATGATAAAATTGACTAATGGGGTTATTAATCAGTGAAGAATTAATAATCGCGTCTTCATTAACCTTGCTCATTTTCCCTTTTAAACGCTCTGCAGCTGTTTGCATGAAAAAAGCGTCTATTTGTGGGTAGTCTGCAACTAAAGACAGCAAAGTTTGATAATCAAGACTGTACAGTAAAGTGTCTTCTTCAGTATTTACCTCCACTTCATTGCGTTGTGCGGGTCGACAAAAAACACTGCAAATTTCACCTTCGGTATATTTTCCCACTAACTGGCCATTATGGTCGGTATAAACCAAAGCACCTTTGCGTAAGATGTAAAGACGCGCCTCCTCGATACCATTAGGTGGCAACGGTTGTTTGGCCCTTACGTAGCAAATATTTATTTCTTTGACTAATTGTAACGTCACCGATTCGGGTAGGGTGTCGAATGGCGGAATCGCTTGAAGGAAAGCACTAATCTCGGCGAGTTCATGATCCATATTCTTTCAGCCTTTAACAAAACATACTTAGTAGATAGCTATTTTTAGTGTATTTAGCCCGCTTACGTCAACCCTAAAGTATAAAATCTAGACTAAAGTGTAATACCTCAATTCGAAAAACCTTGTTAGTGTCAATAATAGTTAAATTTCACTATGAATTTTGATTTTGGTTTTATCGCGATCCGAATTAATAGTAAACGTAACTACTGCCTTAATTGGTAAAACAGGTGATAAATCAAGCGTAAAAAAATAATAAACGCTTCACATAATAACTGGGCTAAAACCCAGATAAGTTAAGTTGCTAGGAGAGGATAATGGAAGAGAAACAGACATATTGGTCAGAAAATCTGCGCCTAATATTTATAAGTCTTGTTATCTGGTTCGTCGTTTCATTTGGGTTCGGTTTGCTATTAGTAGAACCTTTAAATGAAATACGTATCGGTGGCTACAAACTAGGTTTCTGGTTTGCACAGCAAGGTTCAATTTACACTTTTGTCGGTTTAGTTTTTTGGTACACCAAAAAAATGAACGATCTTGATAAAAAATATAACGTCGAGGAATCATAATGGATGAGTTAAAACTCTATACATACATTGCTGTGTTCGGTTCTTTCGCCGTTTACTTTGGTATTGCTTGGTGGGCTCGTGCCGGTTCAACTAGTGACTTTTACGTTGCTGGTGGTGGTGTTACCCCATTACAAAATGGTATGGCAATTGGTGCCGATTGGATGAGTGCCGCGTCATTTATTTCAATGGCAGGGATGATTTCTTTCCTTGGCTATGGTGGCTCAGTTTTCTTAATGGGTTGGACTGGTGGTTATGTACTACTGGCCATGCTACTTGCTCCTTACTTACGTAAGCACGGCAAGTTCACTGTACCTGAATTTATTTTTGACCGTTATTACTCAAAAACAGCACGTGTTGTTGCCGTTGTTTGTTTAATCATAGCGTCATTAACTTACATCATTGGTCAAATGAAAGGTGTGGGTGTTGCTTTCTCTCGCTTCCTAGAAGTTGATTACGATTTAGGTCTTTACATCGGTATGTTCGTTGTTTGGGTTTATGCCGTATTGGGTGGTATGAAAGGTATTACTTACACGCAAATTGCTCAGTACATAGTATTGATTTTTGCTTATACCATTCCTGCAGTCTTTATTTCACTACAGTTAACGGGTAACCCTATTCCACAGTTAGGCTTAGGCTCAACGTTGGCTGACGGTAGCGGTGTTTATTTACTTGATAAATTAGACTTAGTTGTTACTGAATTAGGCTTTAAAGAGTACACCACTGATAACATGGGCGGCTCAGTAAATATGTTCGCATATACTCTATCTCTGATGATAGGTACTGCCGGTTTACCTCACGTTATTATGCGCTTCTTTACCGTTCCTTCAGTTAAAGCTGCACGTCAATCTGCAGGTTACGCATTAGTCTTTATCGCCTTGTTATACACAGTTGCTCCGGCAGTTGGCGCAATGGCTCGTTTAAACCTAATGAACACTATTGAACCCGTAGCCGGTCAGAACCTTGAGTATGCTGAACGTCCACAATGGTTTAAAGATTGGGAAAAAACTGGTCTTTTACAATACGAAGACAAGAATGGCGATGGTAAAATACAATATACTGCTGATAAAGCGACCAATGAAATGGTTAAAGTTGACCGTGACATTATGGTACTTGCTAACCCAGCAATCGCAAACTTACCAAACTGGGTTATTGCTTTAGTTGCCGCCGGTGGTTTAGCTGCTGCGTTATCTACTGCCGCTGGTTTGTTATTAGCGATATCCTCCTCTATCTCCCACGATTTATTGAAAGGTATTTTAACACCTGACATGTCAGAGAAAGATGAGTTACTCGCAGGTCGAATTGTGATGACAATATCAGTGATGGTTGCTGGTTGGCTTGGTTTAAATCCGCCTGGCTTTGCCGCAGGAACGGTGGCGCTAGCCTTTGGTTTAGCCGCATCGTCAATATTCCCTGCACTAATGATGGGTATATTTGCTAAGAAGATGAGTGGTCCAGCAGCAGTTTGGGGCATGTGTTCGGGTATCGGTGTAACTATGTTATACGTGTTCCAACACAAAGGTTTTATGTTTATCCCAGGCACTTCTTTCCTAGGTGACATGGGTCCTAACTGGTTCTTTGGTATTTCTCCTAATGCCTTTGGTGCAGTCGGCGCTGCTGTTAACTTTGCAGTTGCTTTCGCTGTATTAAGAGTAACAGGTCCAGCACCCGCTCATATCCAACAAATGGTTGAAAACTTCCGTACACCGCACGGTGGTGTTTCAGCAGCACATGATCACTAATTAGTCTTACGACAACTTTTTGATTAATAATACTAAAGCCCTATTTAACTTGTATAAATAGGGCTTTATATTTACTTATTACGATATAATGAGTAAATTCTTCTGCTTAAGCAGACATAATACTTAACACCGAACGGGCTAAATGGCCGTTATGATTAAAACTAAACTGACTCAGTGGGCTGCAGAACTAAAACCTAACTAGCTAAGTCGGCGTCATCCTAAATTCATTTCAAGATCTCAAGTTAAACAACTGAAATAAATTCAGCATGACGAAGTAACATATACTCATAGGAAGCTTTATGAACAAACACACTAAAACAGCTATTATCGTTGCCCCTATCCTGACCATTTTAGGCTTTGCCTTAGCTGATTTATGGGAAGAGAATAGTGCTAGTCAAGCGCGCGCTTTTGAATTAGTTCCCTTTGGACATTGTGACGTTAGTCAGCAAAAATGTATTTTAAAATCAGGAGAATTTGAAGTAAATGTTATGGATGATAAGGGTATAACGACCGTTAATTCTACTTTTCCTATCGACACCGCGACTTTATTTCTCGTCGATAAAGAAAACCAAGCAACGTCCTTTCGACTCGGCATGAAAGACTCGCCTTATTACTGGAAGCGCGAAACACCACTTGGTCGTTTGGTTGCAGATAAAGGCCAAAGCTACAAATTACGTTTAATCCTTGAAATTAAGGGCGGTAAATATTTTTCTGAGTTTTATACGCAAACACTTAACTAAGACCACCGATAACCCCACAAGTAGCAGGTCGTTAATTTATCGTTGTCATGGTATTTATGACAACGATTCATTGATAAAAACAACCACTGATAACATGACTAACACCAAGCCAACTCATTATCTGAACAATCATTCGCCACGACATCTTATTACACCCCCAAATTAATCACGCTAAGCCACCATAGGAAGATTATTTTTTGATAAAAAGGTAACCTCGATACTTTTACACTCCAGCGCTTAGCAAGGTTGTCTATGATTAAATTCACTTCTTCAGTGTTCACCCTGTCCATTAGGACTTAATTGGCATAATATAATTTCAAGCTTATTAGAAATAACCTTTTACTTCAGCTTAAGCTGAGTTTTCATCGTTTTTTCACTGTTAGTAAACAAGGATACTTATGCTACACATTGAACACTTAAATTTAGTCGTTAACGACATTCCACAAACACTGACATTTTACCAAGCAGCCTTTCCTCATTGGAAAATAAGAGCTGAGGGCATTTCACAATGGTCTGGCGTAGATCGCAATTGGGTACACTTTGGTGACGACTATCAATACCTTACTTTCAACGATAACGGTATTGGAGAAAATCGAGATTTATTGGGACATCAAGTAGGTTTAGCCCATTTTGCTTTTGTGACTGATAATTTAACAGCAATAAAAAATAGACTAGTAAAGGCGGGCTTTGATGTGCATAAAGAAGGCGTTGAGCATACACACCGAGCTAATTTATATTTTCTTGACCCCAATGGCTTTGAAGTAGAGTTTGTCCAGTACTTTAGTGATATTCCTCAACAACGAAACAGTGGCGACGAGTGATCCCCTTAAAGTATTAACTGCGTTTGTTGCCTAAAAAAAGGGCGTTACTTGATAAAGTAACGCCCTTTTTTACTAAGCAACAACAGCCGTGACTAAGCTTCGCTTTTAGCGATAGCCATCTCGGGTCTATTTTCGACTGAAGCCTGTCGACGCTCGGCGAATAACAAATAGAAACTCGGTAAAACAAACAGCGTGAATAGTGTGCCAATAAACATACCCGCCACTAAAATAATACCGATACTGTTTCGCGCTTCTGCTCCAGCTCCCGTCACCAATACTAAAGGAAAATGTCCTAAAATAGTTGCCGCGGTCGTCATTAATATTGGTCGCAAACGTGTCGTTGCCGCCTCTGTAACCGCCGCTAATTTATCGGCGCCAGCTATTTGAGCATGATTCGCAAATTCGACAATAAGAATACCATTTTTAGCGATTAAACCAATTAAGGTGATCAAACCAATTTGTGAATAAATATTAATGGTGGTTAACTCAATATAAGGTAAAAGTAATGCTCCCGACAACGCTAAGGGTACACAACCTAAAAGCACCACAAGCGGGTCTCTAAAGCTATTAAATTGTACCGCTAAAACTAAAAATACAATCAATAATGAAACACCTAATACCATCACTAGGGTACTGCCTTCTTTGCGAAGCTGACGTGATTCTCCGGCATAGTCAATACTGTAACCTGTAGGTAGCATATTTCTCGCCGCATTTTCTAGTGTTGACAGCGCTTGTTCTTTATTAACGCCTGGCGCAACGCCACCATAAACTTTAAATGAAGCCTGCTGAGCAAAAGTTGATAGTTCACGCGGTACGGTTTTCCATGTTAAATCAGCAACAGCCGAAACGGGGATTAATTCTCCCGAAGGTATCTTAATATTTAACGCTAAGATCTCTTCAGTTTTACCCCGAATATTATTATCAACCATTGGAATAACACGATATGCCTTACCGTTAGCATCGAAACGGTTAACGAAGTTACTCGACAATAGAATGCCCATTTGTTGACTAATATCAGCAACATTAAGCCCCAAATCAGCAATTTTTTCGCGATCTAGTTGTAACTCAACTTGGGGTAAATCTATTTTTAAATCACTGTCTGCAAAAAGAAAATCACCGCTGGCAAACGCTGCTCCCACTAATTGATCAGCATAGTTTTTCATTTCAGCGTAGGATGCCGAAGATTTAACCACCATTTCAATTTCAAATTGTCCCGCGGTTGGCAATGAACCGGGTAATATAGGTAACATATTCAAACCGGGTATTTGCGCCAATTTGCCATACATTTCTGGAATAAGTTCTTGTGTAGAGTAATTACGATCGTCAGCACCGACCAACTCTAAGCCGCCAAAGCCACCAGAAGTAAAGAGTAATTGCCAAACTTTCAAACCACCTTCAATCTCTTGTAAGGTCTCCACCACAGGTCCCATTTGAGCAACGTTGTACGCTAATGAAGAGTCAGGTGGTGACATAACGACAAACATAACACTCGCTTGATCTTCAACAGGCGCTAGCTCTTTCTTTGATTGCAAATAAAAAGGCACTGAAAGCAAAGAAACCACAGCCGCAATTAAAAAAACCTGCCCTTGCCACTTAAAAATACGTTGCAGTAATTTGCCATAAGCCTGTTGAATATTATCAAAGAGTTTATTCACTTTTCGTGTTAACCACCCCTCTTCCCCACCTTTAGGCAAGATATGTGCGCTCATCACCGATGATAAAGTAATCGCGACAATCCCTGAAATAATGACCGCAATAGCCAAGGTAAAAGCAAATTCTTTAAATAAAACCCCGGTTAACCCTGATAAAAATCCAATAGGAGCATAGACCGCAGCTAACGTTAAGGTCATCGAAATAATGGGAACAAGTAGTTGACGTGAACTTTCTAAAGCAGCGTCAAATTTTGAATAACCTTTACGCATTAAACGGGCAACGTTTTCCACCACCACAATCGCATCATCAACCACCAAACCTACCGATAATACAATCGCTAACACGGTTAATAAGTTAAGCGAGAAACCCATAAATGACATCGCTGCTACCGCGCCAAGTATAGATATAGGTATAGTAATAAGTGGTACCATCGCACTTCTAAATGACCCCATTAATAAGACAACGACCAAGCCGACTAAAATAACAGTTTCCATTAAAGTAATGAAAATTTCACTTAACGCATCACGCATATAAAGTGTA
Organism: Colwellia sp. BRX8-9; assembly: GCF_014077245.1. Lineage (NCBI taxonomy): Bacteria > Pseudomonadati > Pseudomonadota > Gammaproteobacteria > Alteromonadales > Colwelliaceae > Colwellia > Colwellia sp. BRX8-9. Next base: position 189,598 of record NZ_JACGVN010000006.1, on the reverse strand, counting down.
CCGTCGAAGGCAAAATCTATCGACATACCTAAAGGTAATGTTTTATTCAATTCGGCAATTTTACTATAAAGACTATCGCCAATATCAATTTCATTAGCGCCAGGTAAGGGCCAAATTGAGATATAAACCGTGTCACTATCATTTAGCCTTGCCGTAACGCTGGCATCTTCTGCCGCTATTTCAACACGAGCAATATCAATTAAATGAATGGTAGCACCGTCGATATTTGCCACCACTAATTGCTCAAACTCAGTCACTGACGTTAATTGACTGTTAGCAACAATATCAATGCGCTGTCGGCTATTTTCAGCATAGCCCATAGTTGCAATACTGTTATTGGTTGCTAATGCTTGGTAAACCTCTGTCGAACTTAAGTTAAACACTGCAAGCGCTTCGGTATTCAACCAGATGCGCATTGCTGGCGTTCTTGCCCCTTCAATACCAACACGTTGCACACCTTCTATGGCGTTTAAAACTGGATTAACTTGTCGGGTTAAGTAATCAGTGACTTTTGATAAGTCATTACCATTAGCATTAACATTCAGATAGAAGACAGCAAAAGGACGATCTGCACGACTCACCGAGACTATGGGGTCTTGCGCACCTGTGGGTAATTCATAGCGAATTTGGCTTAAACGTGCGGTTAACTCCGCTAATGCTAAGGTACTATTTTCATTTAAGTTGAGCCACGCGGTAACTTTACTGCTGCCTGAAGTCGTTTTAGACTCAACATACTCAACACCAGGCACCGTTGCGGCAGCTCGCTCTATCGGTTCAGTAACAAAACCTTGCACCACTTCAGCTGAAGCGCCAATGTAATAGGTATCAATAACTAACGAAGCACTCTCTATCTTTGGAAACTGCAACACGGGGATCTTACTGATTGACCAAAGTCCCGCTAAACAAATAATAATAGACAAAACTAACGCGACAACAGGACGGCGAACAAAAATATCCATTACCGATGCTTTACTGTGTGAAATTGGATTTGAAGTTTTTTTCATCATAACTCGCTATTTCTTATCAGCAGTGCTCGCTGACAAAGACTCAGCGAGGTAAACTTTCATTTGTGGGAACAATTTAAATGCACCTTTTGTAGCAATTAATTGTCCTTCATTGAGGCCTGACAACACCATTACCCGGTCATCATTGCGATCACCCAAAGTCACTTTAACTTTTTTAGCCCGATAAGCACCTTCACCCTCAGCTTCAAGTATAAAAACATAACTTCCTAGTGGATCTCGTGTTATGGCGATATCAGGTACTGATATTAGCGAAGCCTCGGCGGCAATGGGTGAATAAACACTGACTAAGGTATTAGGCTTCAATGCTAATAATGAAGACTTTATTTGTGCGCGATACTTCAAGCTACGTGAAGTCCGTTTTAATTGTGGATCAATGGCAATAATCATCGCTTGATATGACTTAAGCTGATTCATCGGTTGAACGTTAACAACAGATCCCACCCCGAGCTCTTGATAAACTTGTGGTAAGTAGAAATCAATCCAGGTAAATTCGTTAATACCAATCAAGGTCAATACTTGACTGTTTTTATCTAAATATTGTCCTATTTCAAGATTGTGAATGGCCACTTTTGCATCAAAAGGTGCGCTCAGTTTTTTCTTGGCGATCATCGTTTCTAATAAGGCTACATCAGACTTAGCCAATGCAACTTCAGCTTCAGCTTGATCAACAAGTTCTGCACTAATTTCATTGTTTTTCTTTAAGACAAGATAGCGACTGTAGGTCTTTTTCGCTAAGGTAAGCTGTGCTTGAGCGGCAATTAACTTCGAGTCTTCATCTCGATGGTCAATTTCAATAAGTACCTGATCTTTTTTCACCAGGCGTCCTGACTGTGCATTTAACAAGGTAATTTGCCCAGCGAATTCATTATTTAATGATAATGATTTAAAGGCTTGTACTTCACCACTGACTTTCAGCATTTCTTGATAATCGACACGAACCGCTTCAGTCGCATTAACCGTTGCTGAAGGCTCAGGCATATTGACTCCCTGCGATGCTTGGGCTTGTAATGATGACTTATAAAAATACAAGCTACTGACCACTGCAACTAAAATTAGAATAATCAGAATCCATTGACGGATTTTCATAGTATTTCCTTTATTATTTCTCATGTTGTTATCTAAGCTCTGACGTAGTTAGCTGTATAGCTACTTTTTCAATATCGTCTTTACTGACTTTTTGTCGCCAATCAAAGGTATTGATAAAGCGTTGTAAATTAAGAATGTGCACATTGTCTGTTGATAAAGAAGTGATACCCTCTTGAGCTTCACTATCTTGTTTGCTGTTTCTATTGTGATGTAATCTTACCGTTTGAAAATAACCGACATTTAAAGACCATGCGCCAATACTTATCTGCTCCATGTCATTAACGCCTGACTGTAGTTCATTAGTATCGACTGCCGTTTGCAACAATACTTTAAATGAATCCTCGCAGACACGACTACAATTAATCATATAATCAAGCCAGCGTTGTGAGCATCGCTTTATAATAGAGCGTGTATTAACAATACTTTCTAGTTGATCATCAAAACTAAACATTTGTACTTTAGAGAAATCGAGTAAGCTTAAAGCAATAATTCGTTCTGGCGTAGTTAGTGGCAGTGCAAGCACTTGACTTACAACCCGATACCTTTCTTGATACATTTTTGTTGCTAAGACAATCAGCAAGTCTTCTTTACATTGCACAAATTTATAGACCGACCCCATAGATAGGCCAGCAGACTTGGCGATTGATGACATTGAAAAATCTAATAAGTTACTTTTTTCTATTGCGGTAACCGCGGCAAACAGAATTAACTTCTCTTGTTCTTCAAGGCTAAATTTTGGTGCGGGTGCCATAGCAACCTCTTTAACTTATTCGTTCGAATGATATTCGAACGCGATTATATCGCAATATTGTTGAAATGCAATGTCCTGAAGTTAATGGCTTAAAAAACTTCGCTTAATTACCCACCAAGTTTTGTATAAATTAGCTTAAAGGCTTGGTATTGTAGAAGTATAAAAATAAAAATTGAGATTTATTATGTTTCCTAATTGGCAATTGTCGGTATTGAGTATTGGTTATATTGGCCTGCTTTTTCTTATTGCCTATTTAGGAAACAAATACCGCCATAAAATTGTTCGTAAGAGTCAGGGGATTATTTATGCGCTAACACTAGGCGTTTACTGTACGTCGTGGAGCTTTTTAGGCACTACGGGCCAGGCCTCAACGAACTTTCTTTCTCATATTCCTATCTATCTAGGACCCATTTTATTATTTGTTTTTGCTTGGCCTTTTATCCAACGTATTGTGCGTGTTAGCTTAAAGTTAAACTTAACTTCTCTCGCTGATTTACTCGCCTCACGTTATGGCAAGTCACACAAGCTAGCGATTATGGTGACCATCGTCGCTTTAATCGGCACCATGCCCTATATCGCTCTACAATTAAAAGCTATTGTCTATTCTTTTCAACAACTTCAAGCTGAACAAACGTTAGTGACTTGGCGCTTTGGACTTATTTCAAGCGTAGTACTTGCTGGCTTCACCGTAATATTTGGTATTCGTCACATCGATGTTACCGAGCGCCACCCAGGTGTAATGCTTGCCATTGCTTTTGAATCGTTAGTCAAACTTTTTGCCTTTCTTGCTGTCGGTATTTTTGTGACTTTTTTTGTCTTCGACTCGCCCATGGACATTTGGTACAAGTCAGGAGCAAGTTTACAGTTAGAGCAGCAACTTAACTTTCCTAATATGATGTCGATGTTAGCGATGTTAGTTATTGTTATGGCGGCATTTTTATCCTTACCTCGACAATTTCAAGTCATGGTCGTTGAACTTAAAGACCCAAAAGATACTAAACTCAGTCGAAAAATATTTCCGCTTTATTTATTAGTTTTTGCGGTTTTCGCTGCGCCACTGGGTATCGCGGGCCAAATGCTCTTGGGTGATAGTGTCCCTTCAGATGCTTATGTTTTATTTTTACCTTGGCATCAACAACAAACCTGGTTAACACTGTTTGCTTTTCTAGGTGCTATTTCTGCTGCCAGCTCTATGGTGATTATTTCTTCGATTGCACTGAGTACGATGTTGAGCAATGAAATAGTTTTCCCTTATATTTTTCGTGCTAGCAAAGCTAAAAACACCGATTTTGATGAATTTAGAATTCGCTTGCTTAACATTCGTAAAGCACTCGTTTTTTTAGTTATTTTACTGGGCTACGGGGTGTTTTTGATGACTTCACCCGATACGCTAAGCTCGTTAGGTGAAATTGCTTTTGGAGCTTTTGCGCAATTGACCCCAGCACTTGTTGCGGCATTTTACTGGCGAAGAGCAAGCTTAACTGGAGTATATGCGGGTATTTTAATTGGTTTTTCAATGTGGTTATTACTTAATTTTATTCCACAATTTGGCTTATACGAGCAGCCTTTTACCGGCGGTTTATTATCGGCTAATACCACCGTTAGCCTACTTAGCTTAACGGTTAATATGTTTGTAATGTGGGCATTATCACAAGTCAGTCGCCAAAGTGTGCAAGAGCGGGTACAGGCATCGCTATTTTTAGAGTGGCAAGCACCTAAACTACTCAATTCACAGAAAAAACGTCATATTGATGAACGTGATTTAGAAGTGCTTGTCTCGCGCTTTGTTGGCGAGGGAAAAGCAAAAATTAGTTTTAAACACTTTAAGCAAGGTGTCGTGAAAAAAGAGGTCAGTCATCAAGATTATAATCAACAGTTATTACTGCATACTGAAAACACACTGGCAAGTGTTATGGGGGCATCTTCAGCACGTTTAGTCTTATCTTCGGCTTTAGATGGACGCGATATTGCCCTAGACGAAATTGCAGTATTAGTTGAAGATGCTTCGAGCCAGCAGCGTAAATTCAGTCAAAATTTATTACAAAGCGCTATAGAAAACGCCAGTGATGGTATTTCTATTGTCGATAATGAGCTAAAACTAGTCGCTTGGAACAATAAATATATTGATTTATTTTCTTACCCTAAAGAGTTAATTTACAAAGGCTGCCCGATAAAGCACCTTATTCGTTACAACGCCACGCGAGGTCTTTGCGGCGAAGGTGAAATTAGTCGGCAAGTTGAAAAACGTTTAGAGTATTTACGAAACGGAAGCCCTCACAGCTCTGAACGTGAAAACCCTGACGGCCAAGTGATCAGAATTCAAGGTAACCCTTTACCCGGTGGTGGCTTTGTCATGTTGTTTTCTGACGTTACCGCCTATAAAAATGCTGAAAGAGTATTAAAAGATACCAATGTTGATTTAGAAGCCATTATTACCGAACGTACTAAAAAATTAGAAAAAACCAATGAAGATTTAGATGCTGCTCGTGAGAAGGCTGAACAAGCACATATTAAAAAAAGCCTCTATCTGAAAGCCTGCAGCCATGATTTAATGCAGCCATTGGAAGCTGCAAGATTATTTACCTCAGCCTTGAGTAGCCAAGGCAGTTTAAGCGAAAGCCAATTAAGACAAGTCAAAAACATCGATCATTCTTTAAAAGTTGCTAACGACTTACTGGCCGACTTAGCTGAAATAGCACGTATTGAAAGCGGTAATATCACCACCCACCTCACCACATTTTCAGTGAATGATTTATTTAAAGATTTGGCGCAAGAATTCTCAGCGACGGCGGCTGAATATCAAGTTGAATTTAAAGTGGTCTCTTGTAAAGCTTGGATTACTTCAGACCGTAATTTATTACGCCGTATTTTACAGAACTTAATTGGCAATGCCTTTCGCTACGCCAGTCCGGGGAAAATTTTATTAGGATCGCGAACTGTTGGTCAGCAAGTTATTCTGCAAGTATTGGACAACGGTCCAGGCATTCCGCTTGAAAAACAAAAAATTGTTTTCGAGCAATTTACTCAACTAGAAAACAATCCAAGTCATGCCAGCAGAGGTTTAGGATTGGGTCTGAATATTACCCAAAGCTTTGCACAATTATTAGGACACCCGCTGTCGTTAACATCAAAAGAGCAGCAAGGGTGTAAGTTCTCACTCGCTATCACCAAAGCACATCGACAATTTAATATTAAAATTGAGCAGCCAGTCACTAAAATAGGTCTAAAAGACGTCACGGTAATGTGTATTGATAACGACCCTGATGTACTTAATGGCATGACAGAACTGCTCAGTGCTTGGCAGTGTAACGTGTTATCGGCTGAGTCTTTTGAGCAGGCAATGGCAATATTTGCACAGCATCAAAATGAAGTTGAAATTTTATTAGTCGACTACCAGCTTAATAACAATCAAGACGGCTTAACCCTTATCAAAGCGCTACGTGCAAGCAGTAATCATTATATTCCGGCAATATTAATTACAGCGACTACCGATAGTGACATTGAAGAAAAAACCCATAAAGCCGATGTTGGCTTTATGAGAAAACTGGTTAAGCCAGCAGCGCTGCGCGCAATGATGAGTGCACTGCTAGCGAAGAAGTTACAAGATAATTATTCTGAGTAATCGTTATCACCAACGGTTGTTGATGATTGATTTTACAAACCGCTGTGAGTGATTAATTAGAGGGTTGGGCGCTAACAAGCAATTGGCAAGCAATAGCCCATTGCTATTACTGGTAATTGTTAATAGTTAATAGTTGCGGTTAGTGATTAATATTTGGCTCAGCAACATTCAGTGGCGCAATAGCAATAACGGCTTGCGTTCTGTTACGAACATTGAGTTTACGAAAGATAGCAGTAGCATGCGCCTTAATAGTCGCTTCTGAGACATTAAGGTCGTAAGCAATTTGTTTGTTTAATAAGCCTTGGGCAAACATCATTAAAATGCGGTATTGCTGCTGAGTTAAACTCGCCACACGTTCGGCAATATTACTTTCTCCATCACCTTTACTCGCTTGAGCAAAGCTTTCTGGCACCCATACTTCTCCCGCTAAGATTTGTTGAATCGCGTAAATAATAGTTTCAACGGGCGTCGATTTAGGTACAAAACCCGCTGCGCCATATTCCATCGCTTTACGAATAGTATCGTTATCTTCATGAGCCGAGATCATCACTACCGGTATTTGCGGAAAATGATTACGCACATGAATTAAAGTGTTAAAACCATGAGCGCCAGGAATATTTAAGTCTAACAAAACTAAATCACTGTCGGTATTATTAGCGAGTTGTTGTTCAAGTTGCTCGATTGTCTGTGCTTCTAACCACTGAGTTTTATTAAACTTAACATCGAGCGCAGCTAATAACGCTTGTCTAAATAAAGGGTGATCGTCAGCAACTATTATTTTTTCTGGCTGGAACATAATTTAATCCTTAAAACTTTCTTCTTCAAGTATACGGTTTTACCAGAAAAAGTTTATTAGACCTTAGCCTAACAACGCTTGTTTTGATTTAAATCACATTATGTTGAAATTATGCACCTTACTTGATTAAAAGTAAGGCAACATCTTCAGCATAACAACAGAAAAACTAAGCTTTTGCTGGAATATTCTTCAATACTTCAACCAGTAACTGCCAATAAAGCCCAACGGCTTCGACATTCACTTTTTCATCAGGTGAATGAGGAAATTTAATGGTGGGGCCAAACGAAACCATATCCCAGTTTGGATAAGCGTTTTTAAATAAACCACATTCTAAACCGGCATGGATAACCATAATCTCAGGCACTTTATTAAAAAGTGACTGGTAAGTATCACGGACAGTTTTCATAATTTTTGAATCTGTATTAGGCTTCCAGCCGGGATAAGCACCAGAAAATTCAACCTTTGCTCCTGCTAATGTAAAGACTGATTTCACCATAGACTCGGCCAGTAATCGGCCATCGTCATGTAAACTACGAATAAGAGACATAGCTACAAAATTACGCCCTTTACAGCGAACAACCCCTAAGTTAAGCGATGTTTCTACAATACCTTCAATATCGTCACTCATGCGAATAACACCATTGGGGCAAGCGTTAAGGGCGTTTAAAATTAACGACTGTGTTTTAAGACTCCAACACTGGTCGAAAACCTCTGGTGAAATAAGTAACATATCAATATCGGTTTCAATACTGCCTAATGTTGCGCGTAACCTGTCCAAATAATCGTCTAGGCTAAGTTTAAAAGCGCTCACATCTTTTGCTGCAATAACAAAACTGGCATCAGCTTCACGAGGAATAGCGTTACGCAAGCTCCCGCCATTTAAATCCACTAAACGCAAATCAAAATTTTGGCTTGCGTCGAGTAAAAATCGCACTAAAAGTTTATTTGCATTGGCACGACCCGTATCAATGTCTACCCCAGAATGTCCACCTTTTAAACCTGAAAGAGATAAGGTAAATGAAGTAAAATCTTGGGTAACATCTTCAAAAATCAATTTAAAGGTAGCTTCGGCGTCAATACCACCGGCGCACCCCATATAGATTTCACCTTCTTGTTCAGAATCGGTATTAATTAGAATATCACCCTCTAACCAGCCTGCCTCCAAGCCAAAAGCGCCGGTCATACCAGCTTCTTCATCTATGGTTACTAAAACTTCTAAAGGACCATGAGCGATATCATCGCTTGCCAAAACGGCTAAAGCTGAGCATAAGCCAATACCATTATCAGCGCCTAAGGTGGTACCTTCTGCTGTAACCCATTGTCCATCAGCTTCTTCAACCGTGTAAGGTTTGATAGCATCGGTTAAAAAATCATGAACGGTATCAGCATTTTTTTGTGGAACCATGTCCATATGCGCTTGTAGAATGACGCCTTGGCAGTTTTCCATACCCGCTGTAGCTGGCTTCTTAATAAAGATATTACCAACGGCGTCTTCTTTTACCGATAAACCTTGCTCTTTTGCCCAAGCTTGGATCCAAGCTGATATTTTTTGCTCATGCTTTGAAGGGTGTGGGATACTGCATATTTTTTCAAATAACTGCCATAAATGCATGGGATGAAGCTGTGATAAATTACTCACATTTTTTCCTTAATTTTATTTTAATACTTATTAGTTTATCAACTTACTGAAATCGGTATTGCTCAGGGTTATGTCGTCGCATTTTTACCCAAAACTTACTTACCCGCCATTAAAAATTGCCATTGATCGTTAAAATCTTCGCTAGGCTTCTTGGTAAAACCTGAACGAACATACTGGCTAATTTTTCCTTCAACATAAGCGCCTAAGATATTTGCTAATGCTTGCTCTGAAATGCTAAAGCTCTTACCTTCACGCAATTTTCGTTCACGTAAGACTTGTTTAAATTGCGTTTCTAATTTTTCAAAATACTGATTGACACGTGTCCGTAATCTTTCGTTTTCGCCCATTAACGCATCACCAGCCAAGATACGACACATGCCAGGATTACGTTCTGAAAAAACCAACAAAACATGCAAAATATGATGACAACGCACCAAGGCTTCTTTGTGATCACTGAGGATTAAATTCACCCGTGAAAACGTTGATTCTTCAATAAAATCAATTAAACCTTCGAACATACGGGCTTTAGAAGGAAAGTGGCGATAAAGCGCAGCTTCTGATACACCCACTTCAGCAGCAAGTTTGGCGGTCGTTATTCTCTGGCCAGGACAAGTTTCTAGCATTTTTGCTAAACACTCTAAAATTTGTTGTTTGCGATTAGGTTTTTGCGCTACGGTCATAAATCGTTCTCTTATTTTTTTTCAACATAATGTTGCGAAATTAGTTGTACTAATTGCTCGGCAAGTATTTTTTTTGATGCTAACGGTAGTTCCGTTTTATTTTTATTGGAGAAAACCGTTAAGGCATTATCATCACTATTAAAGCCTTGCCCTGACAGCGCAACATTGTTGGCAGCAATCATATCAAGATTTTTTCTTTTTAATTTATCAAGCGCATAATGTGCGACATCTTGTGTTTCAGCCGCAAAACCGATGGTAAAAGGTTTTACGGATAAAGCAGCAACATCGGCAACAATATCAGGGTTTTTCACTAAAATAAGTTGCATTTCATCGGCTGATTTTTTAATTTTTTGCGTTGCTACCTCACTGACTCGATAATCAGCAACCGCGGCACAGGCAACAAAAACATCGGCTTTTTTGGCAAGTTCAAGCGCTTGCTGGTGCATTTGCAATGCACTTTCCACCGCTATTTTTTTACAACCATGGGGAACAGCAATACTGACGGGTCCCGATATTATTTGGACTTCTGCGCCCGCTAATTGTGCTGCTTGTGCTATGGCATAACCCATTTTTCCTGAGCTATGATTCGAAATATAGCGCACTGGGTCTATAGCTTCACGCGTTGGTCCTGCTGTGATCACCCAACGTTGGCCCGATAAATCTACCTGAGCAATCTTCGACGCGGGTTGAAAAAATTGACAGACATGGCTGACTAAAGGGTCAACATCTAACATTCGCCCTAAACCAACATCACCACAAGCTTGTGCTCCTGAGCCAGGACCAAATACGGCAACTTTTCGTGAAATAAGTTTAGCAATATTTTCTTGAGTAATTGCCGCATGCCACATTTGTTGATTCATCGCTGGAGCGATAGCAATTGGCGCACTTGTTGCCAAACATAATGTAGTTAATAAATCATTCGCCATACCGCAGGTAATACGGGCAATTGCGTCAGCAGTCGCTGGTGCAACTAGGATAAAGTCTGCCCATTTTGCTAATTCTATATGCCCCATAGCTAATTCTGCTTGGCTATCAAGCAAACTGTCTGAAACGCCATTGGCAGAAACGGCCTGTAATGTTAGTGGAGTGATAAAAGCTTTTGCCGCTGTTGTCATCACTACACGAACATCTGCGCCATTATCTTTTAAACGACGCACTAATTCTGGCGTTTTATAGGCAGCGATACCGCCAGTAATACCCAGAACTATTTTTTTACCCTGTAAAATTTGCATAAACTGCTAGTCTTAATAACGATAAGTGGCGATAAGATACCATTAATTTGCCCATTTACAAATTTGCTTTGCAAGGATGCGGTGATGTTAAAAGATTGGTTAGAAAATGAAAAACCCAGGGAAAAGCTACTACACAAAGGACCTAGCAGTTTAAGTGATGCGGAATTATTGGCTATATTTTTACGCACGGGAGTAAAGGGATGCCATGTAGTTGAGCTAGCTCAGCAGCTTTTAAAAAGTTTTGGCAGCATTGCCGCCATCTATCGCGCAACTGAGCAGGAGTTTTGTCAACATCATGGCTTAGGCGTGGCGAAATATGTACAGTTACAAGCTTGTTTGGAGATGTCAAAGCGTTATCTTAGCGAGCAATTGCAAAAAGGTACTGCGTTAACCTCTTCACAGGTGACACGAGATTACTTGATCAGTGAATTACGTGGTGAAAGCAGAGAAGTCTTTGCAGTAATGTTTCTCGACAGCCAGCATCAAGTATTAACCTTTGAACGATTATTTTTTGGCACCATTAACGCGGCAGCGGTCTACCCGAGAATAGTGGTTGAGCAGGCGCTAAAACAAAAAGCCGTCGCGGTAATTTTAGCGCATAATCATCCTTCGGGTATTGCCGAAGCGAGCATTGCGGATAAACAAATTACCAAAAGACTAGAACAGGCACTAAGCTTAATTGATATACAAGTACTCGATCACATTATTGTTGCCGGTAATCAGTGTTACTCGTTTGCTGAACACGGTGAATTATAAATAATAAATAACAGAAGGAGCTTTAAATGAATGAACCTAAACCCAATCAGAGCAGCGACGACGAGCGACGACAATCTTTTCGTTTAGATATGGAAAAAGAGTTAGTTGATATACGTTGGGTAAATGACCAGCAACAAACCGTGCAACGAAAAATTACTTGTTTGGACTTTTCGCGTGGCGGCTTAAAGCTCGATTGCGACCATGTCATTCCACTACAAACTAAAGTGACCGTCGTTTTTAAGGTAGCCAACCCCAACAGCCAAAATTTATATGGCACAGTGATCCGCTGTCTTAAACAACCGAACGGTTATTTTGAATTGGCATTACGCTTAGAAAATGAAAATGCAAAATAAAATAGTTGCACTATAATTAATTCTCGACGCGAATGTTACAACAGCAAATGTTACAACAAGAGGTAAGGACATTTTATATTATGATGATTTTAGTAGGTGGCGAAAAAGGGGGTAGTGGTAAAAGCTGTTTAGCACAGAATTTAGCCGTTTATTTTGCCCGAGATAAAAAAGCTATCGTGTTGATGGTTGACTGTGATCCACAAAGAACAACCTCTGACTGGATACAAGCAAGAAATTCTGATCCGTCGTTACCCGCGATAAACTGTATTCAATTATACGGTAAAATTCGTAACGATTTACTCAGTTTAGTACAGCATTATGATTATGTAATTGTTGACTGTGGTGGCCAAGATAACTTAGCGCTTCGTGCTGCAATGTCGGTTGCTGACCATGTTATTATTCCGCTGCGCCCTAAACGTCGAGATCTAAAAACCGTGCCGCACATGGAAGATATGCTCAGTACCTGTAAAATGGTTAACCCAAAAATGCTCGCCTCTTTTGTTATCACCCAATGCCCATCGTTGCCCAACCAAGGTAAACGAATATTAGAAGCAAAAGATGTTTGCCGCTCATATGGTATTAACGTATTAAACGCGGTAACCTTTAGTCGTAATGTTTATGATGACAGCGAAGAACAAGGCTCTTCAGTACTCGAAATAGAACCTCAGGGTAAAGCAGCAATAGAAATGACTGCTATAGCTGAAGAATTATTAGCAATGAAACCGGACAACTCACATGAGTTTAACTGACCTAAAGAAAACCACACAAGGAAATAAAAAGAAAAGGGAATTTACTGTTGACGAATTTATTGCTGACGCAGAAAATTACGCGTTAGGGCACCCTGAAATTGTTAATAGCGACAACACCAAAAATGTCTCTATTGAACAAGCCATTCTTGCTGCAAAACAGCAATTGGCGAGTAAGAATATGAAAGGAAATAAGCCCTTTCGTCATGCCACTTTCACTCTCAGTGAACAAGCGATTATCCAATTACAAGATCTCGCCAAAGAAACTAAATTAGCCAAATCACATATTATTCGTATTTTAATTAACGAACTTTGTGACGAAGAACAGCATAATAAACTGAAAAAATTGCTCGACTCAGGCATAAATTAACAACAATTTGATATTTATCTGTGCAATTATCACTCAAACCTTGCATTATACTGCCACAAAAAACAGATAAACCATTGTAAAGTAATACAATATTAAGTTAATATAGTTTTTTCTTATTAAAGGTGGCTTTCATTTTTCAGTTTCACTATAATATGCCACCTTTTTCAGGATCCCGAGGCGACGGTCTTGGGGAATAATAGTTCGACCTGGAATTAATTTTTGGAGTACTCAGAATGTCTAAAGTTTGCCAAGTAACAGGCAAAGTGCCAATGGTTGGAAACAACCGTTCACATGCAAGAAACGCGACTCGTCGTCGTTTTTTACCAAACCTTCAATCTCACCGTTTTTGGGTGGAGAGTGAAAATCGTTTCGTTAAATTACGTTTAACTCCGAAAGGAATGCGTATTATCGATAAGAAAGGTATTGATGTAGTATTAACTGACATCCGTGCCCGTGGCGGAAAAGTTTAACAACTACTTTTAGAGGAAATTATTATGCGCGATAAAATTCGTTTAGTTTCTAGTGCCGGTACTGGTCATTTTTATACTACTGATAAGAATAAAAAGACTATGCCTGAAAAGATGGAGATCAAGAAATTTGATCCACGCATCCGTCAGCACGTAATGTACAAAGAAGCTAAAATTAAGTAATTTAATTCAAGTTTTTAAAAACCCAGCAATTGCTGGGTTTTTTATTGCCTAAAATTTAGTATCATCACTATTATCGTATTTAATAATGAGTCTTTTATGAAGCTCTCTCGTACTGGTTGGAACAACGTTATCATTTTTTCAGTGATGATTTTTATTCTGGTGATTAACGTGACCAATAAAAAATTATATTCATCAACTGACCAACAAGATAATAAACAACAGACCTTATTTGCCAAACATGCTGTTATTCTATCGCTAGCGGTTAACCAGCAAGTGGCGATAGAACGCATCGGACGCACTTGGCGAGCAACACCAGCAAAAATATCAGGACAAGCATTAGAGCAAATGATGCTCACATGGCATGAGATAACAGGTGACATAGTTACTGTTCCACCCGAGCTTGACCACCAAATGGCGTTAGTTGTTACGGTTGAATTAGCCGGTGAAGCGCAAGCTCAATTACTTAATTTGTTTATTACTGATAATGAATTGCTGGTCTTTAATCCTCAGCAAAAAAGATGGTTAGCTTTTCCGTTGGCAATATTTTCACAGCTCATTCCCAATGAAATATTAGCCAGTTAACTTCCCCTTTCACTAAAACTATAAAGAAGATCATGTCGATGACTCATCATAAAATACAAGACTGCGCGATACTGACCATGGACAACCTTGAAAATTTTGAGGCTTACGACCATTTACTTGCAAAGCCACTACTCGCGTTAGGTTGGCAAATGCATATGGTGTCATGGCACGATAAAAGTGTTAATTGGAACGACTATGCTGCCGTTATTATTCGTTCGCCATGGGATTACCAAGACGATGCGGCTGAATTTTTAAAGGTGTTAACTGATATTGAGCAATCTAGTGCTCACCTTGAAAATAGTTTACTAACAGTTGAGTGGAATATTGATAAAAAATATTTACGTGAATTAGTTAGCCTTGATGTAAATATTGTTAAAACATTGTGGCGGAAAAATTTAACGCCGCAACAGCTAGATCAATATTTTACTGAATTAAATGTTGATCAATTAGTCATTAAGCCTCGTATAAGTGCAAATGCTGATAATACTTTTTGGCTAACAAAAGAAAATCATCAAACATTATATCCGCAACTTGCCCAAGCGTTTTCAGCCAGTGAGTTTTTAGTTCAGCCCTTTATGAAAAATGTTATTGATGAAGGTGAGTTTTCACTGTTTTATTTTAATGGCCACTACAGTCACGCCATTTTAAAAACACCAAAAGACGATGACTTTCGCGTTCAAGAAGAACATGGCGGTCGTTTAAGGTCAATAACACCCGAAGCAAGCTTAACAAAGCATGCGGAGCAAGCCCTTAAAGCGATAAAAACGCTAATAGGCATGCCTCTGTATGCTCGCGTTGAT
The DNA here is from genome assembly GCF_014077245.1 of Colwellia sp. BRX8-9. Lineage (NCBI taxonomy): Bacteria > Pseudomonadati > Pseudomonadota > Gammaproteobacteria > Alteromonadales > Colwelliaceae > Colwellia > Colwellia sp. BRX8-9. Next base: position 174,510 of record NZ_JACGVN010000006.1, on the reverse strand, counting down.
TTTGTACGCTGTGAGCAGGGTTTTGCCCTTATGGAAGCTGAGCTAATTGAGCCTTCATTATATTTTAATATGGATGAACAATCAGCAACACGCTTTGCCGATGCTTTTGTTCATCGCATGCAAGCATTAACACTGTAATTTACCATAAACCCGATATAGAGCTACTATGCCCGAATTACCTGAAGTAGAAGTTTGCCGACAAGGCATTAGTCCCCATATTTTAAAGCAAACCGTTTCGCAAGTCGTTGTACGTAATGCAAAATTACGTTGGCCTATTCCTGAAACAGTACAAAGTATGATTGGTCATAGTGTTCATGCTGTTGAACGCCGCTCAAAATATTTATTAATTAAGTTTTCACATGGCACCTTAGTTTTGCATTTAGGCATGTCAGGAACCATTAGAGTTATTGAAGCCGATACACCTATCGCAAAGCATGACCATTTTGATTTAGTCTTCGCACACGGCAAAGCGTTACGTTTGAATGACCCTCGACGTTTTGGCGCGGTATTATGGTTTAAAGACAATATTGACGAGCGAGGTTTATTAAGTAAATTAGGACCCGAGCCATTGAGTGATGACTTCACTTACGGTTATTTATTTACTAAGGCACAGAATCGCAAAGTACCAATAAAAACCTTTTTAATGTCAAACCCTGTTGTGGTCGGTGTCGGTAATATTTACGCAAATGAAGCATTGTTTAAAGCCGGTATTCTACCAACGGCCTTAGCCGGAACAATTTCTGCAGCACGTTTTGATAAGCTTACCGATATTATCAAACAAGTATTAACTGCAGCCATTGCCCAAGGCGGCACAACCTTAAAAGATTTTACTCAAGCAGATGGTCGCCCAGGATATTTTGCACAAGAATTATTAGTTTACGGTCGAGCAGGCAAGCAATGTAATAGCTGCCAAACGATTCTTGAAGAAGTTAGACAATCGAATCGCAGCTCGGTGTTCTGTCCGAACTGCCAAACTGATTAAGTATCGTCGAGTGCGGCTTTTACAATAGGATGAACAAATTGACTCACATCACCATTATGCAAGGATACTTCTTTTACTAAGGTTGACGAGATAAAAGAATTTCCTTCTGATGGTGTCAAAAATACACTTTCGAGCTCAGGGGCTAAACGTCTATTCATATTGGCTAATTGAAATTCATAATCAAAATCAGACACAGCGCGCAAGCCGCGGATCAGTACTTTGGCTTGATTTTTTTTAGCAAAATCGACTAGCAAGCCACTAAAACCAACCACGGTGATATTGGGCAGATGTCGACTCACTTCTTCAATCATAGCAACACGCTGCGCTAAATCAAAACGAGGCTTTTTACTTGGGCTGGCAGCAACACCAACAATAACTTCAGAAAACAAAGCACTCGCACGTTCAATTAAATCTGTGTGGCCGTTAGTGACCGGATCAAAGGTTCCTGGGTAAATCGCTTTTATCGTCATTAGTTGTATCTTCTTTATAAACTTAAAAACATTGTAAAGGCTATTTTTAGTGAATGGAAACTTACAAAGACGAATTTGTTAAAGTATTTACTCGAAAAGCCTTTCCGTCAGTTCAATTTTGATAGTATGATGGAAAATAATACAATGATAAAAACAGAAGTAACTGACATGAAAACCCGTGATAAAATTATTCAAGCCAGCATTGAGCTTTTCAATGAACAAGGCGAGCGCAACGTAACAACCAATCATATTGCAGCGCATTTAAGCATTAGTCCGGGTAACCTCTATTATCATTTTCGCAATAAAGAAGACATTATTCTTTCCATCTACGAAGAATATGCACGTAACCTATTACTAGATACAGTCCCTTTTGTAACGCCCGAAGTAAAGCCCCTCGATACCATCATTTTATATATGGATGCTGTTTTTCAAGCACTTATGAAGTTTAGATTTTTCTACAGTAACCTGCCGGTATTGTTAGCAAAAAATCCTTTATTACATGAAAAGTATGTTGATGTACAATCATCAATAGCTACCCGTGTCAGTGAGATGCTGTTGTCATTACGTAGTACTCATATGATGAAGTTTGCTGATGAAGACTTACCTGATATTGTCAGTATCTTGCGTTTAGTGAACACCTTCTGGTTAAGCTTTTATCAAACCCAAAATAAAAACATTGAAATTACTGATGCTGTTTTTTATGAAGGCGTCTTAAAAATATTAGTGATTATTCAACCTTATATCACTGAATCTGCAATGCCTGAGTTTTTAGAAGCGCGTACCATGTACCGTAAACGTTGTATGGAAGTCGCTGAAATAGCTTAATCACCAACCGCCTGATCAGTTGAAAATCAAAATATTATTCAATTAAATTTTGCATTTTTAATGCCGTTAATCACTCATTTGACTGCAGGTATCCTGCTAATAGAAGTTGCCAGTCTGATTTTTGCCAATTAAAGTTTGGCAATTTTGCTTTTTCTTTTTCAAAAGAACGTAATAATCTTGCCATATTAGCTTGCTGCCATGATTGAGCAACCGCTCGTTGTTCGCCGCGATCAAAATCAATCAACCAAACATTGTTCTCTTCATCGAGCAGAATATTGTGACTATTTAAATCATGATGATAAATGCCAGCATCATGAAAACGACGGATCACCTTGCCCACTTCTCGCCAAATGTGCTCGACTAAGGGTGCTTTTGATAAAACCGCGACTAAATCTTGAGCATGTTCAATTCGAGAAGATAACAAATCAGCTTGATAAAAAAGCCCCTGCTTAATCACTCGAAAAGCAACCGGCTTTGGCGCTGGCAGTGCTAACCCCTGTAGCGTATTCAATAAATGGTATTCTTGGGCGGCTCGAGTACTATTTTGTCCCGTAAAAAAATATTTATCATTAATTATTTTGCCAATTAAACCGCCACGAAAATAATGACGTAACACCCACTGTTGTTTTTCCATGGTGTTTACTTCTGGAGAGTCGTACTGAACAAACCAAGTAGTACCACGCCCTTGGGCACTGCCGGTAATGGCATTATTTTTATGCCAAAAATCACTATTAAGCATTTCAGGAGAAAAGTCATCGATTGCATTGGCGTTATAGCAACAATAAATATTAGCTTGTTGGTAAATTTTTTCTTGGTAAGGTTTTACAATTGCTGACTGTTTCAAGATAATAGACTCAATTCAAATACTTTATATGCTCTATTGTGGTGATTCCTTTATGCTGGGTCAATTAACAGCGCCAAAAAATTTATGTTTATTACGCTTATCTGCTATCGGAGACGTTTGTCACGCCGTAGCTATGGTGCAACAAATTCAACGTTTTTATCCTCAAACAAAAATTACTTGGGTGATAGGCAAAGTAGAGGCGAACTTATTAAAAGGATTGCCACAAGTAAAATTTGTCATATTTGATAAGAAAGCAGGCTTAAAAGGCTATCGGGATTTACGTGCAGAGTTAGCCGATCAAAAATTTGATGTGCTATTACATATGCAAGTAGCCTTGCGTGCCAGTTTAGCGAGTTGCTGTATTAAAGCAAAAGTAAAAATAGGTTTCGACCGTAAACGAGCTAAAGAAGGCCAGTGGCTTTTCACTAATCATCAGATAGCGCCACAACATCAACCACATGTACTTGATGGTTTTATTGGTTTTGCAGAAGCTATCGGTGTTCCCAGCGAAAGTCCTAGCTGGCAAATGCCCATTGGTGACGAAAACGAACTTTGGGCAAGTGAGCGGCTATCGTTAGCATCTGATAAACCTATTGCGGTTATTTCGCCAGCGGCAAGTAAAGCTGAGAGAAATTGGCATGCCGAAGGTTATGCAAAAATGGCCGATTATTTAACAGGGTTAGGTTTTCAAGTGGTTATTTGTGGCGGACCGACCACATTAGAAACATTACTAGCCACTGAGATTATCAGTTTAAGCCAATCCAATCTTGTTAATCTTGTTGGCCAAACCAATTTGAAACAGCTACTTGGTGTGCTTAAAATAGCTCATTTGGTGATAGCTCCTGACACTGGGCCAGCGCACATGGCAGTCACTGTTGGCACACCCGTTATTGGCTTGTACGCGCACAGTAATCCTTGCCGTACCGGGCCATATTTATATCAAAACTATGTAGTAAGTTGCTACCAACATACTGCCCAAGAACAATATAGACAACCTCTTGAACAGCTACCTTGGGGGATTCGCGCCAAAGGTAGTGATTTAATGAATGGTATTACTTTCAGCCAAGTTAAAGAAAAACTGCACCTACTTCTTGATGAACACTACCCTGAGTTTCTCCTTAAATAATAGTGACGGTTAAACTGCCTCACATCAGCTATAAATTCAAAACAAGGTCTTGCATTATTTTAGCGAGACCAGGGATCCTTGCGCCACATTTAACTTAACAAGCAACAACAACCGAATAACAGTTATCGGGAAAAAGACAATAAAGTAAATTTATTTGTTGCAAATGATAATCACTATCATTAGTATTCGCACCAAGTAAATTTATCTCTCAATTTTTCTCTTAGGAATAACAATGAAGTATTCACCTGTCTGCTTAGCAATTTTCGTTGGCTTAACGCCTTTTTCATCAAGTGCCAATGAAAGCGCTACAAATAATAGCTCTGTTGAAGTTATTGAAGTTAAAGGTAGTTATTTTAATAACTATAAAGTTGACCAAGCACATGGCGCAATGCGGACCAATGTTTCTTTATTAGAAACTTCTCAGTCGGTCACCGTTATTCCCAACTCGGTAATAGCAGAACAACTAGCGACAACATTAGGCGAAGTATTAACCAATGACGCAAGTTTAACTGCCGGCTCTAAACAACGTAATCGTGAAGTATTCAATCTACGCGGCTTTGAACTAAGTTCTTCCAATGGCTACCTTAGAGATGGCCACCAGCATTGGTCACACTACCAACAACCTATCGAAATCTTAGAAAATATCGAAGTGATTAAAGGTCCTTCAAGTATTTTATATGGTCAATCAGGGCCTGGTGGATTAGTGAATATGGTGACAAAAAAGCCAACAGCTAAAACATTATTTACGCTAGGTGTTGATGTTGACCAAGAAGGTTCAAGCCGATTATCGTTAGATGCTGGTGGCTCGTTAACTGATGATGAGTCATTACGTTACAGAGGTGTACTGGTTAAACAAGATGCTAAATATCAGCATGAGTACCAAAACAATGAACAACGTCAGCGCGATCGTTTTCTAGGTGCGTTAGTCATTGACTATGATATTTCAGACGATGCCATGGTACGCCTTCATTATGACCGAACGGACGATGAAGCAGGGTTAGATACAGGTTCTTGGTTAGATGAAAAAGGCGATGTTATTGGTCATGATAAAACCATTCGTGATATGTCTTGGGCATTTACTGACATTACCGTTGAAAACATCGGTGTTGATATCAACTATGCATTAAATAATCAGTGGCAAGTTACACTCGGCTACAATGAACAAAGCTTTAAACGCCAACGATTTGAATCGTCTCCTAAAAAACCCACAACTTTTTTAGAGGGTGATAGCTATACCTCTAATCCCTACGACCGTTTTGATGACTGGCAGTTTAAAACTGCTTTTATCGATTTTACTGGAGAATTTACCCTCGCCGGTCTCGATCATCAATTATTAATTGGCGCTAATTCTTTAGACTATTACTACGGACAACGTAAAGTAAATGGCGAGTCAATTGACTACTCCAGCGACCAAGAAGAGCCAGCACGACCTGATATCAGCTACACAACTGACGATTCACTTTACACCAGTGCCTATGATTACTATGGCATTTATTTACAAGACTTAATCACCTTAAATGATCAATGGCAAATATCCGTCGGAGGACGTTACGACAAACAAAGTAAAGAAGGCGCGAACAATGAATCGTTCTTGCCTAAAGCTGGGCTTTTATTTCATCCTGATGCCCAAACCACTTTCTACGCGAGTTATTCAGAAGGGTTTGAACCCCAGAGCAGCGAAACACTCGAAAACGATCGAGATATTAATCATGGCATGAAGCTCGAGGCCATGACATCTAAACAACTTGAAATCGGCTCTAAGTGGCAATTATTTGATGAACGTTTATTAGTAACGACCGCTATTTTTGATATTACCAAAACAGGCAAGTTAATCACTGAAACAATCAACGGCGATCCTAATTTTGATACGCAAACTGAACAGGCAGGTGAGCAGCGTCACAAAGGTTTCGAAGTTGCTGCACAAGGCGCAATAAACGATAAGCTCTTTGTTATGGCATCGTTAATGAACTTAACCGCAAAATACGACAAAGATGAAAATTATCAAGGAAAAACCCCTGTTGATGCTCCCGAGTGGTCAGCATCAATTTGGTCTCGTTATGAATTAACGGACCAACTTGCTCTTAATGCGGGTGCATTTTATCAAGGTGAACGTTTTGCCGATAGCGATAACACTATATCCAAAGATGCTTATACCCGTATCGATGTTGGAGCAACCTATAAGACCACAATAAGTGGCCAAGGTGTTGATTTCCGCTTCAACATACAAAACTTGCTCGATACTGATTACCTTGCTGGTGGTGGTATATCTAGCGTTACCGCAGGCGACGGAATTAGCTACCGATTAGCCGCACAGATATCATTCTAAATTGACTAAAAATAATGGGTAACAAATAGTTATTTGTTACCCATTAATAAATTAAAGACCCTGACACCTGCTATGCAAATAAATAAAAGTACCTTAAGTTTTTCTCGTCTAATTCATGTCTATGTGTCGATGGCATTGTTGAGCTTACTGCTCTTTTTTTCAGTAACCGGCATTACCCTCAATCATCCTGAATGGTTTCGTGACAGCAAAGCTGACGTTGTAGAAAGAGCATTAATGATTGATTTGTCTATGATTAAAAATCCGCCGTTAACACCACTACAAATTGTTAATGTTTCGACAGCTATTGAGCAAAAATTGTCGGTATCGTTAAACAACACGATCCTCGAAAGTAGCCAAGACGAGTTGTTTTTCAGTATAAAACGAGCAGGAAAAAATACCGCTATTACCCTCGATTTAGTCAGTGGAGAGTTGTTTTTTGAAGAAACTGACTACGGTTGGTGGGCGCTAATGAACGATTTACATAAGGGAAGAAATACCAGTGTTTTTTGGGGCTGGATTATTGATATAACCAGTTTACTTTGCATCCTATTTGCCCTAAGTGGCTTTATTTTAGCCATGCCACAAAGACGATTTAATCGTACCTTAACGGTAAGTTTAACCGTGACTGTCGCCATGATTTTCACCGCTATCTGGTGGGTTTAAATCAATTAGCATTATTAACGCTCTCTGCTTGAGTGAGCACAAAAGGAACTTATATGAAGATAAAAAAAATCGGGTTATCACTTATTTTATTAAGCTTGATAAATTTTAATGCCGTTGCCAATCCGAGCAACTCAGCACCAGCACAATTAGAGCTTGAACTGACATTAAAACAGCAACTTGGCGAGTATCATCCGCCCTATGTTGCGAGCTGGATTGAAAACTCACAAGGAAAACCAGTACGTACCTTATTACTTTGGCGAGAAAAAACTAAATGGTTAAAGGACATTCGACGCTGGTGGCGTAAGGTCGGCAAAAAAGATGCTGACTTTGTTGACGGCATAACTTCTGCGACTCGTGCAGCAGGCAAGTATCCTCTGACTTTCTTGGCTGAAGATGATCAGAAAAAGTCACTCATAAAAGGACAATATACGTTATTTATTGAAGTGGTCAGAGAAAATGGTGGACGGGCCATTTTACGCCAACCATTTGTATTAAATAACATAAAATCAACATTTACTTTAGCGGCAAGCCATGAAACTGATGAAATACAATTCACTGTGCTACCAAAATAAACGTATTCAATCCCTTAACTCAAAACGTAAACACTAGACTTGGAATATAAAATGACTTTAAAAAAATTAATCGCGTTCACCTTAACCTGTGCCATTAGTACACAAGCTTTCGCTCATTCTCGCTGGGTTTTACCAAGCCACTTTAATTTGTCTGCTGAACAAGGCGAATGGATCATGGTTGATATAACCGCATCAAATGAAACCTTTAATGTGGATAAAGCTATGGGTGCAGATTTAGTGAGAATTATTACCCCTAATGGCAAGCCATCAAGGGCTTCGTCAAGCTATAAAGGCCATAGAAAAAGTGTCGTTGATTACTTCTTAAAAGATTCTGGGACCTATAAAATCACCAATAACAGTGAGGCTAGCTTTATCACCTCTTATACTATCGACGGCGACCATAAAAGATTATCAGCCAATAAGACAGAACTAGCCGGCAAATTACCGGCCGAAGCTACAGCGATCAAAACCACTTATCGTTATGCAAGAATAGAGAGTTATGTCACTTTAAATGCACCGAGTGATAACTTTAAAACCGAAGGTAAATTATTAGAATTGCTACCGGTTACTCATCCATCAGATATTGCTGAAAATGAAAAGGTGACTTTCAAATTTTTATTTAATGGTAAGGCACAAAAAGATGTTGCCGTAGAAATTACCGCCGACGGCGCACGTTACCGCAATAACCCGCAAACATTAACTTTGCTCTCAAATGAAAAAGGTGAAATCACCTTCACGCCGAACGCTGCAGGTCGATATTTATTAGTTGCTGAGCACAAAGAAGACACACCAAACTCTCCTTTGGCGGACCAGCAAATGGGCAGTGTATTTTTAACATTTGAAGCACAACTTAATTAAACTAAAGTAACGTCAATAATTGTTTTACACTTCGGGCACTAGCTCCTTGGTTTTGTGTTACCACGCGGTAAGCATTTTCTCCCAATGTTTGCTGCGTTTTTTCTGATAACAAAATATCAGCAATGATTTTACTTAGCTCATCAGTCATCTTCGCACTGTCTTGGTCAGTGAGCTGAACAATGCCTTTTTCAGCAACGAGTTGCTGCATAACCTCAACAAAATTACTCATATTAGGGCCAACGACAATCGGTTTTTTAAATAGCGCAGGTTCAAGGGGATTATGCCCACCGATATCCGAAAAACTGCCCCCCATAGTTACAACGCTAGCTAAAGCACACGTCGGTAAGAGCTCCCCTAAACTATCGAGTAACCAAACTTGTTTATCACGAGTTACTTTTTCTTGAGTGCTGCGACGGGCAATATTATAACCTTGCGCTACACATAATGATGCGACATCATTAAAGCGCTCTGGATGGCGCGGTACAATAATGAGTAGTAATTGTGGCAAGCTTTTTAGTAATTCAGCAAACGCATTTAACGCAAGACTTTCATCCCCTTTATGAGTACTAGCAACAACCCAGATTAATCGTTCGGTTACCACAAATTCAGCCAGCTCTTGCTGCTTATCTTTTATTGTTTGATTAACACTGATGTCAAACTTCACATTTCCAGAAACCTTGCAGCGAGCAGCATCGGTACCTAAGGCTAAAAAGTGCTCATAGTTCACTTGGCTTTGACATAACACTTTATCAAAACGGTTAATTGTCGGTGTGATTAACCAAGCTAGCTTGCGATAATTGTTCATCGATTTTTGTGATAAACGGCCATTAATCAATAACAATTTTATTCCTTGATCTGCACTTTGCGCGATTAAGTTTGGCCACAACTCAGTTTCCATAAAAACCATCGCCTGTGGTTTCAATTTATTTAAAAATGCTGCCACACAAAAGGTACTATCTAGGGGTAAATAACAATGTTGAACACGTTCCCCAAACAATTTTTTAACTTGCTCTGAACCCGTGGGAGTAAAAGTAGTGACAGTGACAACACGATGAGGTTTTGTTTCTAGCAGTTGGCTGATAAAACTCTTTAGAGCAATAACTTCACCGACACTCGCCGCATGAACGATAATGCCACCCGCTTTAAATTCTCGAGGTAAAAAACCCAAACGTTCGCTGATTCGTTGTCGATAAGCTTTTTGTTTTACTGAGCGAAACTGAAGTAACAACCAAACGATCGGGAGTAAGCAAAGAAAAACAAGTCGATATAACATTAAAGATAATTGATAACGCACAGAAAAAACTCTTTAGTTGTTGATAAACGCAGTATAGCGACTTAAGCAAACAATAAAAATACCCAAAGCCGATGGAGTTTGTTATCGTCGCGATATTAAAGGAACTAAAATAGTAGTGCAGGAAAATGAGCAAATTTCATTTCATCAAGAACGTATTCAACCATGGGTTCGCCATGGTCAGCTTTATACTACTAGCGCCTTTATTATCCGCACAAGAATATGAAGAACCAACATATAATCAAGTAGATGTTAGCCAAGTAAAGAAAAAAGATACGCCGCAAAAAGTAACGTTTCTCGCTGACGACGATTTTGTCTTATCGGCTAATTATTATCTCGGAGACACGCTTAGTGGCGGCGTATTATTACTCCATGACTGCTCCCACAGTAGCGAAAGCTATAATGTACTGGGTGAATTACTAGCCGAGCAAGGTATTAATGCATTAGCCATTGATTTTAGAGGCTATGGCGCAAGCGAATCTGAAGATTTTTCTCACCAAACGATAAAATACCAAGTAAAAGACATTGTTAGCTACCAAGCTGAAGTTGCCATGCTGACTTCCTATTGGGAAAAAGATGTTCTGGCGGCTTATAATTATTTACGCAATAAAATTGGCGAGCAACAACCTATCTCTCTTGTTGCCAGCGGTTGCTCAGTCAATGAAGCGGTACGCTTAGCAGAAAAGATTCGCATTAATAGCTTTGTTATACTTTCGCCTATTATGGATCATATGGAAAAAGAGCATTATAAAAACTTAATTGATATTTCTACTTACTTCGTCAGTTCAGCAGATCATGCCGATAGCTTTTTAACCGCCCAAGAGCTATTTTCATGGAATGGCGACCGTCACTCAACCAGCCAAGTTTTTCAGGGCGTTGACCAAGGGCATAACTTATTGCGCCGCAATAAGTACCTAGCAATCAACCTGACTTCATGGCTAAACACCACTTTGAACTGATCAGTAAATACGCTTTATTTTTCGAAAACAGTATCGAGAATAATAGAAGAATTTGTCCGTTCGACCCCTTCTAGCGAACAAACTATATTAAGAATTTCATTTAACTTTTTTAATGTTTGTGCCTGAATGGTCGCTAACAAATCATATTGACCGCTAATAGAGTAGATATGACTAATATTGTGTATTTTTCTTAACGCGATACAAATATTTCGCCTAAGATTAGGATTTACTTTTAGTGATACATTTGCCGAAATCAACTGATTACTATATTCACTACCTAAAACAATACTGTAGGCTTTTATCACACCACTATTTTCTAACTTAGTTAGACGATTTTGTATCGCCGTGCGAGATACGCCAGTCGCTCTAGCAATGTCAGAAACACTTGCTCTGGCGTTGCATCGTAAAATAGCGAGTAGCTCTTCATCTTTTTCTGTAATCATCATTATACCCGTCAACCGTTAATAAAACCAATTAGACACTAACAATAGTCATTTTGATAGTGTCACATGTCAATTTAACTAATCAAATAACCATAAAATTAACTAGTGTCACTTTTTTCAATCTTCGTCTAGGATAATAATACTATTATTATCCAAACCTATTAATAAGGAATTGTTGTGAACGACTCTTCAAACAACGCAAGTTTTTATGCACATTTAAATGATCAAATTGAGCAAGTTAAAGAAGACGGTTTATATAAAGCCGAACGTGTTATTACCACAGCACAACAACCAAACATTGCCGTAGCTAGTGGTGAAGCGGTAGTCAACTTTTGTGCTAACAATTACTTAGGTTTGGCCAATCATCCTGAGCTTATCGCTGCAGCAAAAGCAGGCTTAGACGAGCATGGTTTTGGTATGGCATCGGTACGATTTATTTGTGGTACCCAAGATATTCACAAAACACTAGAAGCAAAATTAAGTCAATTTTTAGGCATGGAAGATACTATCCTTTATTCTTCATGTTTTGATGCTAATGCCGGATTATTTGAAACCTTATTGGGCGCCGAAGATGCGATTATCAGTGACTCATTAAACCATGCTTCAATTATTGATGGTGTGCGTTTATGTAAAGCAAAACGTTACCGTTACGCTAACAATGACGCCAGCGATTTAGAGCAACAACTCATTGCAGCTGATGCCGCTGGTGCACGTTTTAAATTAATTGCTACCGATGGCGTATTTTCGATGGACGGCGTTATCGCTAACTTAAAAGCAGTGTGTGATTTAGCTGATAAATATAATGCTTTAGTGATGGTTGATGACTCGCACGCTGTCGGATTTGTCGGTGAAGAAGGCCGAGGTAGCCACGAATATTGTGATGTAATGGGCCGTGTTGATATTATAACAGGCACACTAGGTAAAGCTATGGGTGGCGCTTCAGGTGGTTACACCTCAGGTAAAAAAGAAACGATTGAATGGTTACGTCAACGTTCACGCCCTTACTTATTTTCTAATTCGTTAGCACCCGCTATTGTTAATGCGTCAATTACCGTGATTGATTTATTAGCCGAAGGTGGCAAATTACGTAAAACATTAAAAGATAATGCACGTTACTTTCGCACGAATATGGAAGCTGCTGGATTTACCTGTGCGGGCGCTGATCACGCGATTATCCCAGTGATGTTAGGCGACGCAAAAGTAGCCAGTGAAATGGCGAGCCGCTTATTAGCGGAAGGTATCTACGTGATTGGCTTTTCATTCCCAGTAGTCCCTAAAGGGCAAGCACGTATTCGAACTCAAATCTCAGCCGCTCATACCCAAGAGCAACTTGATAAAGCCATTTCTGCCTTTATTCGTATTGGCAAAGCAATGAACATTATTGGTTAAGGTTAGGATTAAAGGAAATACCATGAAAGCATTAGCAAAGTTAAAAGCCGAACCCGGCATTTGGATGACTGAGAGTGAAAAACCACAACTTGGTCATAATGATTTATTAATTAAAATTAAAAAAACCGCTATTTGTGGCACCGATATCCATATTTACAACTGGGACGAATGGGCACAAAAAACCATTCCCGTTCCTATGGTAGTCGGGCATGAGTACGCAGGCGAAGTGGTCGGTATTGGTCAAGAAGTCAAAGGCTTTACTTTAGGTGACCGGGTGTCTGGCGAAGGTCATATTACCTGTGGTCATTGCCGAAATTGTCGCGGTGGTCGTACACATTTATGCCGAAATACTGTCGGTGTCGGTGTTAACCGAGAAGGCTCATTTGCTGAATATTTAGTGATCCCTGCTTATAATGCGTTTAAATTACCCGATGAAATATCTGACGATTTAGCTGCGATATTCGACCCTTTTGGCAATGCTGTTCATACGGCTTTGTCTTTTGACTTGGTCGGTGAAGATGTACTTATTACTGGCGCAGGTCCTATTGGCATTATGGCAGCAGCCGTCGCTAAACATGTCGGTGCGCGCCATGTTGTTATTACTGACATTAATGAATATCGCTTAGATTTGGCCCGAAAAATGGGCGCCACTCGAGCGGTTAATGTCAGTAAAGAAAGTTTAACTGATGTGATGACCGAACTAGGGATGACTGAAGGCTTTGACGTTGGCATGGAAATGTCGGGCGTACCTATGGCCTTTAAAGCTATGTTAGAAAACATGAATAACGGCGGCAAAATCGCTATGCTCGGTATTCCTGGTCAAGATATGGCCATTGATTGGAGCCAAGTTATTTTTAAAGGCTTAACAATTAAAGGTATTTACGGGCGTGAAATGTTTGAGACTTGGTACAAAATGGCGAGCTTAATTCAGTCAGGTTTAGACTTATCACCGATTATTACTCATCATTTTGATATTGATGATTTTCAAAAAGGCTTTGATACCATGCGTTCAGGCCTTTCGGGTAAAGTTATCTTAAACTGGGAAAGTTAAACCTTTGGGTTTAAGCAACTAACCTGTTAATGACCATATAAAGCCAGCTAAAAAGCTGGCTGTTTTTATTAACCAAGCTGCTCTTGCCATCGGCAAGCAAGTTTAGAGATGAAATACCCCATCAATTCGTTATAATAAACATTATTTATTTTTCACCTCTTTTATAAGGCAATATTGTGACAACTCCCGGTAATTTATTTATTCTTTCCGCACCTAGCGGCGCAGGAAAATCTAGTTTAATTAAAGCCTTATTATCTCAAGAGTCGGCAAGACCGATGCAAGTGTCGGTTTCTCACACCACACGAGCACCTCGTCCGGGTGAAAATAATGCTGAACATTACCATTTTATTAATGTTGAGCAATTTCAAAAGCAGATTAAACAAAATGAGTTTTATGAGTATGCTGAAGTTTTTGGTAACTATTATGGCACTTCAGCATCGGCGATAGATAAACAACTTGCACAAGGTATTGATGTTTTTCTTGATATCGATTGGCAAGGCGCCAAGCAAGTACGGATAAAACAACCCAGTGTCACCACAATTTTTATTAGTCCGCCTTCAAAAGCAGAACTTGAAGACCGTTTAAAAAAACGTGGACAAGATAGCGATGCCACCATTAAATCTCGTATGGCACAAGCAAAAGCAGAATGCTCGCACTACACTGAGTTTGACTATATTATTGTTAATAACGACTTTACTCAAGCGCTGAGCGACTTAACCACCATCGTTAATAACCAACGCCTAAAATGTCAGCAACAAGCGATAACGCATCAGCTGATGTTCGATGAATTATTAAAAGACTAATATTTCTACTGTATTTTCAACTAGTATAGGTATATACCTTGCTTAATCGCCTGTAGCCCAGTAAACTACGGCACTATTTTATAAATTTTAAGTTGGAGTGACCAAATGGCTCGCGTAACTGTTGAAGGTGCTGTAGAAAAAGTAGGCAATCGTTTTGACTTGGTGTTAATCGCATCACGTCGTGCTCGTCAAATTGCCACAGGTGGTAAAGATCCTTTAGTTGACCCTGAAAATGACAAGCCTACCGTTATAGCTTTACGTGAAATTGAAGCCGGTTTAATCACTACTGAAGTAATGAACAATAGCGACCGTCATGAACAAGTTCAGCAAGACTCTGCAGAACTTGCTGCTGTTGCAGCCATTGTTGGTGGCGCTCAGCCACAGCTATAAAATCTTTTGTCGCCTTATAGCGACGAGATATAAACTAAACGCGTAATCATTGTTAATGATACGCGTTTTTTATTGTCAGTATTTAACGAATAACGTATTGTGTTATGCTGACTCAAAGCTTTGACTGGCGGTAATAAGACCGTTCAGCTTAATCATAAAGGATTCAATGCGTGTACCTTTTTGAACCATTAAAAGAACTTGTTTCAAGCTATCTTTCTAAAGTACAAATTGACTTATTAAAGCAAGCTTACCTTGTTGCGCGTGAAGCGCATGAAGGACAAATGCGTTCAAGCGGTGAGCCTTATATTACTCATCCGGTAGCCGTTGCTTTAAACCTAGCAAAAATGCACCTTGACCATGAAACTTTAATGGCGGCATTACTCCATGATGTTATTGAGGATACTCCGGTAACTAAAGACGAACTAGCCGAATTATTTGGTTATACCGTTGCTGAATTAGTTGAAGGTGTCAGTAAGCTTGATAAATTAAAGTTTGATAACAAAGAAGAGATGCAAGCGGAAAACTTCCGTAAAATGATACTTGCCATGGTGCAAGACATACGCGTAATTCTGATTAAGCTTGCCGACCGCACACATAACATGCGCACACTCGAATCTTTACGCCCAGATAAACGTCGACGTATTGCCCGTGAAACATTAGAAATTTACGCACCCATTGCTAACCGTTTGGGTATTCACGATATTAAAAGTGAATTAGAAGTTTTAGGTTTTGAAGCCCTTTACCCGATGCGTGCACGTGCGTTGAAGTCAGCGGTAAAAAAAGCCCGTGGTAATCGCAAAGAAATTATTAATAACATTCAAGAAGAAATTGCGGCTCGTCTTAAAGAAAGTGGGATTGAAGCACAAGTTATTGGCCGAGAAAAGCACCTTTATTCTATCTATCGTAAAATGCTCAATAAAGAATTAATGTTCAATGAAGTCATGGACATTTACGCTTTTCGTGTCATCGTAGAGAATAAGATTGATAATTGTTACCGAACACTTGGCGCTGTGCATAACTTATTCAAACCGATTGAAAGCCGCTTTAAAGATTATATCGCTATTCCCAAAACAAATGGTTATCAATCGCTGCATACTTCACTGATTGGTCCACATGGCATCCCTGTTGAAATTCAAATTCGTACGCAAGATATGGATCAAATGGCAGACAAAGGGGTAGCCGCTCACTGGTTGTACAAACAAGACGGCGATAAGAGTGGCACCACAGCTCAAATGAAAGCTCGTCGTTGGATGCAAAGTTTATTAGAATTACAACAAAGTGCTGGTAGTTCATTTGAGTTTATTGAGAATGTAAAGTCAGACTTATTTCCTGAAGAAATTTATGTCTTCACCCCAGACGGACGCATTATTGAATTACCCATGGGCGCAACTGCTGTCGATTTTGCTTATGCTGTTCACACTGATGTTGGTAATTCATGTGTCGGGGTTAAGGTCGATCGTAAACCTTATCCACTAAGTCGAGCTATTGATTCAGGGCAAACCATTGAGGTTATTACGTCTTCTGCCGCTCGACCGAATGCCACTTGGTTAAACTTTGTTGTTACCGCTAAAGCACGCTTACAAATTCGTACTTATTTACGTTCACAAGAGCAAACAGAATCTTATGGTTTAGGACGACGTTTATTAAGTCATGCCTTAGGCAAAGTCCATATCGAAGACATTGACCAAGCAAAAATTGATCAGGTTGTTAAGGAGACCGGTAATACCAGTCTTGATGGCCTACTCGTCAATATTGGCTTAGGTAATGCGTTAAGCATAGGTATTGCTAGACGATTAACCGATGAATTTACTATAGATAGTGCAGAAAGTGGCTTCGCCGATCCAAACAGTAAAACCAAAATGCCAATAAAAGGCAGCGAAGGTATGTTGGTCAGTTACGGAAAATGTTGCCGTCCTATTCCAGGAGACGCTATATTAGCTTACTTGAGTCCTGGTAAAGGTTTAATGGTGCATCAACAAGGTTGTCGTAACATTAAAAACCATGAACAAGGTAGCTTATTTCCAGTAAAATGGGACAGTGACATTAACCGAGACTTCATTGCAAAATTACGTATTGAAATAATGAATCATCAAGGTGCACTCGCCGCATTGACCAATGTTATTGCTAAATGTGAATCCAATGTTCATGCGTTAAATTCTGGTGAAAAAGACTCGGGACTATATGCGATTGACATGGAAATAACCTGTCGAGACCGCGTTCATTTAGCCGATATTATTCGAAAAATAAAAGTGATGATTGATGTTCAGCGTGTTGTGCGCAATAAGTAGTCAATCGTCTTTAACAAAATTACCATGTAGGAAATACTATGAAAACAATTATCAGTACAGATAACGCACCCAGTGCAATCGGCACATACAGCCAAGCGGTAAAAGTTAATAATACCGTTTACCTTTCAGGCCAGATCCCTCTTATTCCAGAGACAATGACTGTTGTTTCTGAAGACTTTACCGAGCAAACTAATCAGGTATTTAAGAACTTAGTTGCGGTATGTGAAGCCGCAGGCGGTAATATTAACGATATGGTGAAGGTAAATATCTTTATGATGGATCTCGCCAACTTCGCAACAGTAAACGAAGTAATGAGTCAATATTTTCAACAACCCTACCCAGCACGCGCTGCGGTACAAGTTTCTCGTTTACCCAAAGACGTATTAATTGAAATAGATGGCGTGATGGAATTACCTAACGTCGGCTAATTTTCGCTGTTAACTATAAAGTATATTTTCCCTCCTTAAATTTAATGGTTGTACCTAACCGTTAAATTTAAGAGCAAATCGTCAAAAATATGTAAACAATCTCGTATAAAAAATTTGTTTAGCGATTTTTAGACGATGAACCATAAAGTGTAGATGTGAAGTGTAATGACTCCTGAAAGATTAAAAAGAATAAACGCGATGCTCGATAAACGCCAACCAGATTTAACTGTTTGTATGGAAGGTGTTCATAAGTCACATAACCTTGCCGCGGTTGTTCGCACCGCCGATGCTGTTGGCGTTAGTGATGTACATGCCATCTGGAAAAGTGATGAAATGGAAGTACGTGGTGGCAGTGCTGCGGGTAGTCAAAACTGGATTGATGTGCACAACTACACGACAACTAAAGATGCTATTGATGAATTAAAAAAGCAAGGCATGCAAATTTTAGTGACCAACCTTTCTGATAGCGCTGTAGATTTTCGTGAGATCGATTATACCAAACCAACAGCTATTATTTTAGGCCAAGAAAAGTTTGGTGCTTCAGATATTGCACTTGCAATGGCCGATCAAGATATTGTTATTCCTATGGTTGGCATGGTGCAATCGTTAAACGTTTCTGTCGCCTCTTCTGTGGTTTTGTATGAAGCGCAACGTCAGCGTCAATTAGCTGGAATGTATGACACTGCTCGAATTGATGATAATCGCCGTCAGCGTTTCTTATTTGAAGGTGGTCATCCTATTTTTGCTGAAGCATGTAAACGTAAGGGCTTACCTTATCCTGTGATTGATGAAGAGGGACAAATCATTGCCTCTGAATCATGGTGGGAACAGATGCAAATGACTCAAGCGGCTTGGAAAGCATTAGATAATTAATCGACAGCATTGCTGAAATTTTATAGCTAAGCCCTTAAATATGCCGTTTAGGTGATTTGACTATATGATAAAAGGACAATAACTTAGTGTCAAAAGGGCTAGCCAAACTCGCACAAATAGCCATCACCAGCTTAAAAGGTGTTGGTCCAAGCATGGCAGAAAAACTTGAAAAAGTTGGCTTGCGCTCACTACAAGATTTACTTTTTCATTTACCCAATCGTTATGAAGACCGGACTCGTGTTACCGCAATACGAGACTGTTTCCCTGGCGTTTTCACTAATATTATTGGTGAAATCACCGGTAGCCAGATCATTAATGGCAAGGGACGTATGTTACTGGTTACCGTTCAAGATGCTTCAGGAACCGTAAACTTACGTTTTTTTCGCTTTAGCGCTGCACAAAAAAATAGCTTAGCATTAGGGCTGAACATTCGCTGTTATGGTGAAATTAAACGTGGCGCTCGTGGTTTTGAAATAATTCATCCTGAGTATAAATCCCTTGATGAAGACCAAGCTTTAACCGAGGTAGAAGAAACACTAACCCCTGTTTACCCAACGACTGAAGGCTTACGACAAATAACTTTACGTAACTTAACCGAGCAAGCGTTAATTAGATTAGAACGAGGCCAAGTTGAAGAGTTATTACCTGAGGAGTTTAATTTGCAAAATTATTCTCTCGCGCAAGCTTTGGCGCTTATTCATCGTCCGCCCCCTGAAACTTCAGTAATACAGTTGGAAGAGGGTAAGCATCCAGCACAGTTACGATTAATAAAAGAAGAATTATTGGCGCATAATTTAAGTATGCTGAAATTACGCCAGTCTAGTGATGCTCATCGTTCAATATCTTTAATCGATGATAAAGTACTCAGTGATAAGTTTTTAGCCTCATTACCTTTTTCACCCACCAATGCTCAAGTAAGAGTGGTACAAGAAATTCGTCAGGACCTGATGAAAACTCAGCCAATGATGCGCTTAGTACAAGGTGATGTGGGTTCAGGAAAAACCTTAGTTGCGGCACTTGCGGCACTCACTGCTATCAGTAAAGGCTTTCAGGTTGCCTTAATGGCGCCAACAGAAATATTAGCAGAACAACATGCCCTTAATTTTAAAAACTGGTTTGAACCGCTTGATATCAGCGTCGGCTGGCTAGCTGGAAAAACGAAGGCAAAAGCAAGACGTAGCGCACTAGAGCATATCGAAAATGGTAGTATGCAGATGATTGTCGGTACCCATGCTTTATTTCAAGATAAAGTTATCTTTCATAATTTAACACTGATTATTATTGATGAACAACATCGCTTTGGTGTACATCAGCGTTTATCACTGCGCGAGAAAGGCGCTTTTGAGGGTAATTATCCGCATCAATTGATTATGACAGCAACTCCGATCCCTCGCACTTTAGCCATGACTGCCTATGCCGATTTAGACACCTCTATTATTGATGAACTTCCCCCAGGAAGAACCCCGATAAATACCATCGCCTTACCTGACACACGCCGTGAAGATGTAGTTGAACGCATTCGAAAAGGCTGTGTAGAAGACAATCGACAAGCTTATTGGGTATGTACATTAATTGAAGAGTCTGAAGTATTACAATGCCAAGCAGCAGAAGATACGGCGGTGTATTTACAAGAGCAACTAACAGAATTAAAAATTGGTTTAATACACGGAAGAATGAAAGCCGCTGAAAAACAGTCAGTAATGGAAACGTTTAAAAAAGGTGAACTAGACTTATTGGTGGCAACAACCGTTATTGAGGTCGGTGTTGATGTGCCCAATTCGAGCTTAATGGTCATTGAAAATCCTGAACGGTTAGGCTTAGCGCAACTCCATCAGCTACGTGGTCGTGTAGGAAGAGGGACAGTCGCTTCACATTGTGTCTTAATGTATAAAAGCCCACTCTCTAAAACCGCAACCAAACGCTTAGCGGTATTACGTGAAAGTAATGACGGCTTTGTTATCGCACAAAAAGACTTAGAAATACGAGGTCCAGGTGAATTTTTAGGTACCAAGCAAACGGGTCTCGCCGATCTAAAAATAGCAGACTTGCTCAGAGATGCGCATTTAATTCCAGAAGTACAGCAACATGCTTATCTTATTTGGAAAAAACACCCACAAAATGCCCAAGCGATTATTCAGCGTTGGATGGGCGATCGCGAATACTTTACCAATGCTTAAGCTGCTTTATATAGAAATAAAACAACTAAGCAAAAACGAAAAGCCTAAATTACTTTCTTATTATTCTCAATAAACACAAACTCAAAAATAAACCAAAGCTTATTGCTCCTCCACCTGAGGTTTTCACTTTTGCTGGTGCGGTAACAACAACAGCAGGTGCTTTACTAACCGTGATGCTTTTGGTCGTTTTAACGCTAAGGCCTGTGCTATCCATTACCGTTAATTCAACACTATAGTTACCAGCCTGAGAAAAAGTGTGACTAGGGTTTTGTATGTTGCTGGTACTATTATCATCAAAATCCCAAGCATAACTATATTGTGAATCGCCCCCTACTGGCATTGAAGTAAAAGTCACCACTAAATCATTAGCTGAATGAGAAAATGAAACGCTTAAATCGGACGCTTCCGAAGAGCTTGAAAGTGTTACGGTTGCCGAAGTACTATCAGAGCTCTGCAAGTCGACCTTCATGCTAAAGTCGAGTTTGGGTAGTATAACACCAGACTCAGGTTGACTTGGCGAAGAGTAATCATTGGAATCGCTAAAGAAACTCTTTGCAACATTATGCACATCACCGTTAAAAGGTTGTTGGTCGTATAAACTAAATGCCGCGTCGTGTATCTGATATGCCGAATTTCTGTTACTGCCATTAGACGCCATTACTAAGTTTTGATCCGCATCAACCACACCGATAAATAACTGGCCAGCATGCTCGTCTACCTTATTATCAGCAATATTTTCATTACGATACCAAAGCAAAACGCCCGCATCATAGCCGATATTTTTTAAGCGACTATCAACACTGGTATGACTGCGTAATTGAACATAATAGTAATGGGGTAAACCAGCAATTTTATCAGCTAAACGGCTAAAGCCCGCAAGTGTAGCTTGATTTTCTACTTCGCCATCGATAGCAAAGATCTCACTCGCACCATTGAATACTTTGATTTCATCTGCGACAAAGCCATAACCCCCTTCCGCTTGATCGGTAACATAATTAATTTTAATGACAACACTTTGTCCAGCAAAGCTAGCAAGATCAAAGGTTAAATCAGTCCATTTTAAATCACCTTCTGCATTGGCAATATCCGCTGAATTTCCGCTGATATATTCACCTATGCTGGGGTAATATGGATTGCTATTTTGGCTATGATTTCCCTTAATCACGGTGTCGTTTACTAATACCTGCAGGTAATCATAGTCTTGTTCTATTTCCCAGCGCGCTTTCATCGACAATGTCGGGGTACCTGCTGGCAGGTCGACTGAGAACGACATACTGTTTTCCAACATATCACCCTTATTAGAATAAAATTGATATTCTCCCGCGTAAGCTGCTGGAAAATCTAATACAGAGGGCGGTAAGTTCACCTTAATCTGGTTAACCGCAGTATGATCAACGGTACTAACCAAGGAGATACTCTCATTGTTTAATGTCGCAAAATCAACTTGCCGTTGAGTTATCCAGTTGCCTTGATAACGCTCCTGTAGATAATCACGGGCCAAAGGACTAAAAGCAGATGGGCGAGTTCCTGCTGGAGAGCCCAGCCAAGTACCAGAAGCCATAACTGACCATTCTGAAACGGGCGCCCCAATATCACTACTATCGATATCATATTCGTCAAGTAAACCTAAATCATGACCAAATTCATGGACAACAACGCCCGGAGCCGCATCAATCGGATTAATGGTATAACCAAACGCTTTTATCTCAGAGCCAGGAATAGTGGCTGGTTGATCACCCGCATCATTGAGCACAAAACTTCGATGTGACCAAATAGCATCTTCGGCTAAATTACCACCACCGGCTTCCTCACCGATACTCGCATGGAAAAGCATAATATGATCAATAATACCGTCAGGTTCATTAACATTTCCGTCTCCGTCAAAATCAAATAAATCAGTTTTGTCGTAAGGGGATAAATCTAAACCATTAGCAACAAGTTGTGTAACTGCTTCAACAACAAGCGCCTTAACATTTTGATCATTTTCGGTTTCTTCGTCGTTACTACCATAATAACTGGCATTATTCTCTGCAGTCACCCAGCCCTTAACTTGGCCGGTAAAAAAGAATTTCTGACCAGACTCATGTTGATAATATTGATAAGCCGATTCAATATTTTGTCCTGATGGACCATCAAATCCACTCGTAGAAAATAAGAGCTCATTATAATGAGCAGGCGAATAATTCGCATAAAACATATCGGTATCATTCGCTGACAAACCATTATCGTTATGCTTTAAATCATTAAAATCGATCAGTATCGCTAAAATATTAACCGTGGTTTCAACGTCAGTATCCGCTGTTTCTTGTAATAAATAATGGGCTATTTGCGTTTTTTTCAATTGACTATTGAAGCCCATCTTTTCACGGCGTTCTCCACTACTAAAACGTTCAGCGGCTACCACTTTTTTTGATAAGGCCTGAGGCAAAACTTTAGGTTGAAATGACTTTTTTATCAGATAGTTAGACAGTGCTTGTTTTTTTTGTTGGTCAGTGGCGTTTATTGACAATTCGCCTCTTTTTTCTAACCAATAGAGAATACGCTCTTTGTTAATAACACCAGCATCTGCTGGTGCACTTTTTGAAAAACGTTTTATATCATCAATATTTTCTGCTCGTAAAGGCAGCTGACTTATCAAGACCAACAAAGCTAATAGATAGGGTATCTTCATGAGTTTTCCTTGTGTAACTTGTTATTTAGCACAGTTTTTCAAAGCCGCGTTTTTCTTACGAATATAGTTATTAACTGCATGCTCTATTTCTTCATTAGATAATGAGCCATCAATTTTACCATTGGCAATTAACCGCTCTTTTAACTTTTGCGTGTTCTTAAGTGGTGGTATCGTTGACTGACGACAAACAATTTTTTTTATAATAACTTGTTCGCTGCTATTTTTAGCGGTTAGTGGTGCTGATGTTTGCTGACACCCCAGTAATAAAGTCATCACGACCCCTAAATAAAATTTCATAACATCGCCGTATATAACAATAATAATAACCATAATACAGCATATTAATTAGTGGATAAAGTTTAACCAGCACAGTCCATTTAATAAAAAACCCCACCACTTGATTTCAAGTGTTAATAATTGTGAAAAAATACGGTAAACTGTCAGTAATTTTAGTGATAAGTGAATGTTAGATGGCCGCTCAACAAGATAATCATCAAGAAAATGGATCAAATTCTTCAAGTGACAACACCACACATTTTGGCTTTCAAACGGTAGATAAAAACGAGAAAGAGTCAAAGGTTGCCAGTGTATTTCACTCTGTCGCCGCGCAATATGATGTGATGAATGACCTAATGTCTTTTGGTATTCATCGCCTTTGGAAACGCTTCACCATAGATGCTAGTGGCGTACGTCCTGGTAACAAAGTACTAGATTTAGCCGGTGGTACTGGCGATTTAACCGCAAAATTTTCACAGCTAGTTGGTCGTGAAGGTAAGGTTATTCTTGCTGATATTAATAGCTCTATGCTCAATGTTGGTCGAGATAAGTTACGTGACAAAGGTTTAGTACAAAATATTGAATACGTACAAGCCAATGCACAATACTTACCCTTTGAAGACAATACCTTTGATATTGTCACCATAGCTTTTGGTTTACGTAACGTTACGGACAAAGATATGGCGCTAAGGTCTATTTACCGCGTATTAAAACCCGGTGGTCGTTTATTGGTGCTAGAATTTTCAAAACCAGAACATCAGTTAATCAGTAAGGCTTACGACTTTTATTCTTTTAATATTCTTCCTAAAATGGGCGAATTAGTGGCTAAAGATGGTGATAGCTATCAATATTTAGCCGAGTCTATTCGCATGCACCCTGATCAAGAAACATTAAAAGAAATGATGGATTCGGCGGGTTTTGAACAGACAAGTTTCAAAAACCTTACCGGTGGTGTTGTTGCTCTGCACAAAGGGTATAAATTTTAATCGTGACAAACTTCAGTAGTCAGTTAATGTTTCAACAAACGCTTTGTTCAACCGTAGAGTTTGCCTTTAATCAAGCACTCGCAATCAGTGTTAAGGGTGCCGGTGTTTTGCAGACCTTAGAAGAAAAAACATTGACCATTTTATTAACTGAGTTAGGTTTTCCACTAAGTTTCTCTGTTAATAACAACAAAGTGTTAGTGACTGGTCTAACTGAACGTAGCGACTGTACAATAAATACGAGTATAAAAACCTTACGTGAACTAAAGAAAGAGCAACAAATTACGGAGTTAATCAAACAAGAGAAACTCGATGTTCAAGGCGACATTAAAGTTGCTCAACAGTTTGCTAATATTGCCCAATCATTAGATATCGATTGGCAAAGCGAAATTGCTCAGCATATTGGTGATATTCCTACTTATAAGTTGTCTCAGTTAGGTAAGCGCTGGGCGAAGAAAATTAATTTTGCCACACAACAGATACAAGCAGACGCCAGCGAATGGCTAGTGCATGAAAAACGCTTAGTAGTCACAGCCAGTCAACTCGGTAGTTTTAGTGAACAGGTTACTGAAATAACTAAGCAAACAAATACAGTAGCGGAACGTATTCAGCGACTTGCTGAAAAAATAACTCCCTTAACTTAATTCTCAAGGAACATTGTGAGCAGTTTACGACTTTATCGCATCATTAAAACATTTCTTCAATTTGGTCTTGATGAACTGATCCCAAGCCATATGATACCTTGGTATGCAAAATTCATTCGCTTTACATTATTCTGGTTACGTAATAAACACCAAGATAAGCCTTCAGCCTTGCGACTTCGCCTAGCGATTGAATCTTTAGGTCCGGTGTTTGTAAAGTTTGGCCAGATGTTGTCAACCCGTCGTGACTTACTTCCTGAAGATTTTGCCAACGAACTAGCATTGCTGCAAGATCAAGTACCTGCTTTTGATGGTGAATTAGCCAAAGCTATTGTTTTAGAAGCCATAGGTGAAGAAACATTTAATCAGCATTTTAGTGATTTTAATAGTAAACCTCTTGCTTCGGCGTCAATTGCCCAAGTGCATACAGCCACCTTGCTGCAAGACGGACAACCTTTTGAAGTAGTCCTTAAAGTTTTACGCCCCAACATTACTGAGACAATTTTAGCTGACGTAAAAGTCATGTCGCTATTTGCGGGTGTTGTTGCTAAATTTTTACCTGATGGTAAACGACTACGTCCAAAAGAGGTCGTTAATGAATACCGAAAAACGATTGTTGACGAACTAGATCTCAACCGTGAAGCCGCGAATGCAACCTTATTAAAGCACAATTTTTCCCAGGGTAATGCCAGCGATAGCGTATTATATGTCCCCAAGGTTTATAGTGATTTTAGCCATGAAAACGTAATGGTTATGGAACGTATTTATGGTATTGGCGTTGGAGAGATAGCGACACTTCAAGGGCTTGGCGTAGACATGAAATTACTTGCTGAACGTGGTGTTGAAGTGTTTTTTACCCAAGTATTTCGTGACAGTTTTTTTCATGCTGATATGCATCCAGGCAATGTTTTTGTCGATGCAACAAACCCTGCCGATCCAACATGGATAGCGATAGATTGTGGTATCTGTGGTACGTTAAACCGTGAAGATAAACGCTACTTGGCCGAAAATTTTGTCGCGTTTTTTAATAGAGATTATCGGAAAGTTGCCGAGCTTCATGTCGACTCTGGCTGGGTACCAATCGAGACCAGTGTTGATGAGTTTGAATTTGCTATTCGCACTGTTTGCGAACCGATATTCAACAAACCCTTATCAGAAATATCTTTTGGGCAAGTGCTGGTAAGCCTTTTTAACACCGCCAGACGATTCAATATGGAAGTACAACCACAATTGGTTTTATTACAGAAAACCTTACTCTATATTGAAGGCTTAGGCCGACAACTATACCCACAACTAGACTTATGGCAAACCGCTAAACCTTTCTTAGAGAATTGGGTAAAACAGCAAATGGGTGTTAAAGCCGTATTTAAAAAGATAAAAGAGAATCTGCCTTTTTGGAATGAAAAACTGCCTGAAATGCCAGACCTGCTTTATGATTATTTAAAAACGACCCAAGTAACCCGTCAAAAGCAAATGCACTTATTCACTGAATTAAAAACGCAGCAACACAAAAATCATAAAGTTATTATTGGTACTTTGCTTTTTAGTACCTTATGTATTTGTGCAGCCATTATATTTCACTAATACCTGCTTCAACTGTCTGAGTAGATATCAGTAATGAGGTTATCTCACATTAATCTAAGCTGAGATAATTACTTCAGGAGATATCCGTTTGAGGACTAAATCTAAGTTGACGTTATCGGCTTGAGACGACAAAATATTATTATTTTGTGCCTATTTGAGGTCATAACTACTAGTGTTCTAAAGGCCGCTAACCGACAATATAGTCGCTAACGTAACGACCTTTAACGACGGCTAATGCCAAAGCCTACCTATTTTGGCCTTAATTAACCCTAAAAACAGTCCTTTTTACCACCATTGCTGCCAGTCAATTTTGAATTATTAACGATCACTCTGAGCGCAAAGCGGAATAAAAAAATTTAAATTGTTTGTGTAGATCAAAATCGACTGTACACCCGTTAGTTGACCTAAACAGCTCAGATAGCTAACTTTAAAATATTAAACTCAAAGTCTCCAGAGATTTCTGTTACTAGATGCTTAAATGAAACTGAGGTTATCGTTAACGGAATGAAAAATTAAAGGTTGCTTTGCCAATGTCCAACTTTCACGTACAACGGATAAAATTCCGTTAGTACGCAGATATCAAATATTATAATCTTTTTTATTTTAAATTCATAAATACAAATAAATATGGTCGATCATTTAAAAAAATAGCTTAGATCTGTATTGATATCAACGAATAACATCTCAAGCTAACTGATTACAAGTTAGCTGCTTGGTATTAATAATGCATTATTTATATCGACTCTCAGAGTTATTTAAAAGACGAATAACAATAATTAACACTACTAATGTTTAATAAATAGCACTTATGAAGTACATATTTTAGGTGATTAGAAAAACAGTTCTGCTAATTTATATCTAATTGCCAGTAGTATTCAATCACCTAACTGTGTATTTATAGATAACATATCGTTAATTTATGTAATAAATTCATATGATTGATGTCAGGTTATTTTACAGCGCTACATAATTAAAACAGCATAACCCGCCAAAGCATTGAAATTAATAGATATTTTATACTGGCGTGATTTTTGCTATAAGATTGATATCTTATTATTTAATGATTCCCTACCAAAATTAATGGAAAGGGATATAACAGGAAATTCAAATGAAATTCAAATTTTTAAAGATGACTTTTTCGGCTCTAATTATGTCACTCAGTGGTCTTGCTAATGCAGGATTAATAACTCTAGATCCTGATTCGCTTACCACACCTGGAGGAAGTGTTACTTACACTGGACTAATCTCACCAACTACTACTTTTTCAGATGCCATTTTTACGTTAAATATAGCCGGAGATTTTGATAATAATGATAGTTCAGAGAGCGTTTTGATTTCTATCGAAGGTTTTTCTCTTGGTCGAATATTTGATAACATTACTCTTAATGATTTATTTGATTTTTCCAATGACGATTATATTGGAAATCATAGTAATATGGTTAATATGACAGGAGTAGCGGTAATAGCCCAAATCGATTGGGCGACCATCATCGCCGATGGCATGGTTAATATTACCTTTGATTTTTCTTCTGGGGTTAACTGTTGTACACCTCCTTATGCATTTACGAGTGGTAATATAACATTTGATAGTGTGAGCGTTCCAGAGCCATCAACAATTGCTATTTTTGCATTAGGAATGATTGGTTTAGCATCGCGTCGATTTAAGAAACAATCTTAATATAGTCTATTAATATTAGATTCTAGAAAACACCAATTGTCATGATTGGTGTTTTTTTTGTTTCTACTGATAAGTAAATTAGGTTTTTTCATCGTAAAACCATCACCATAGGATACTTAATCCTTTGCTATGCCAAATGTATGAAAGCCTTCAGACACTTTAACTGATTATTCAGCACTACTGGTGTCAGTTTTATAGTTTTTGACAAAAAATCATCCATACATAACCTATCCTTTTTACGAATAATTGTCGAAATTGTCGCAGTTAAATAAGCAAAGGCTTATGTCAGCTGTCGTATCAAAGTGATCGTTATGACGGATGATTTTTATTCGTAAATTTAGACCGCTTTGCCGCAAAATTTAGTGCTCTGAGATGGAAGCCGACTGGCAGCAATGAACTTGAAGCAGACTTTGTAATTTGTGCGTTACTCGCTTTCACAAAGTGCGTAAGTTATTTTTACAAACCCGTAAAATAATGAATAGGAAAACCACCAACAATAAATTATATCTGTTGAGCTGTTTTAATTTTAGATGACCTTATTGTATGTCTAACATTTCAACTTATATTCTGACCAATGCAAAGTATTACCTAACAAAACGACACTGCCAGAAACAATCAAGATTGCTGTACTCAAAATACCCGTCATAATGATACATTCCGCTATACCTCCATCGTCACAATCTCCTAGCTCCCCCATTTGAGTGGATTTTAAGGTTAGTTTTTTTGTCACCATATCGCAGTCATAATAATAAGGCTGGTCAGGTGAAGAAGAGGGAACGAACGCACATGAACTGATGGAAATTCCCATAAAAAAACTCAACAGTACTTTCTTTAAACTCATCAACTGCGATATCCATATAATTAATTTTTCATTAAAAGTTTGACCAATAAAAGACTTATCAGCTTTTATTAAGTTAGAGGTCGAACTTTGTGTAGATTAATTATAATGAAATACAAAACATTAACTGTTCAGTTTTTGTATTTCATTTGTTTAACTTTGTAAGATTATTTTAATTTTCATGGCAAATTTTTAATAAAAAATAACGCCTCATTGAAGCAAAGAGGCGTTATTTTATTATCATTAATGGCGGGCTTAATTGAAGTTTTTCTATTTTAGCTACCTTTAGCCAAAACATAAAAAAGTACTTATTTATTTTTATTCTTGAGCATATCACGCAAATTCGCCACACCCATTTTAGTGGTTTTGTCTTTGTGCTCTTGGCTTTTTTTAGTTTCTGTTAGCTCCCAACTTAAATCGTCTTGCGGTAATTCGTGTAAAAATCGACTCGCTTCGGTGCGAGAAACTTCACCATATTGTCGGCGCTCTTTGGCATAAGTAAAAATCAATTCACGTTGCGCACGGGTAATTCCCACATAAGCCAATCGACGCTCTTCTTCAACATTACCTTCGTCCATACTTGTTTGGTGTGGCAATAAACCTTCTTCCATGCCAATCAAGAAGACATAAGGAAATTCTAGCCCCTTAGAAGCGTGTAGTGTCATTAATTGTACTTGGTCAGCATCGTCTTCATCTTCGCCACGTTCCATCATATCGCGCAAGGTTAAGCGGGTTACAATGGCTGGCAATAACATAGGCTCTTCTTCTTCATCCCCTTCAAGCATATTAGTTACCCAACTAAAAAGTTGCGTAACGTTTTTCATGCGCATTTCTGCCGCTTTTGGGCTAGGCGAAGTGTCGTACAGCCAATCTTCATAATTTATTTCACGGATCATCGCTCTAAGCACGGCAGGTGTATCACCTCGCTCCGCGTGATCGCCAGTTTCAACTAACCAACGAGTAAACCTTTGCACATGCACTAAACCACGACCGGTTAAATGCTGTTCAAGCCCCAACTCAAAACTAGCGGCGAACATACTTATTTGCCGCATATTGGCGTAATTACCCAGTTTTTCTAGTGTCGTGGGTCCAATCTCTCTACGTGGTACATTAACTATTCTTAGAAATGCATTATCATCATCAGGGTTCACCAGAACACGTAAAAATGCCATCATGTCTTTAATTTCGCTGCGTGAGAAGAATGAAGTCCCGCCGCTGATCTTATAAGGAATACGGTTAAGCATTAATGCTTTTTCTAATAAGCGTGATTGATGATTACCACGATACAAGATCGCATAATTTTTAAATTTACTTTTGTTTAAGAACTTATGACCAATTAATTCACCGACCACTCGCTCAATTTCATGCTCTTCATTTTTCGCTTGAATAACGCGCAGTTCAACGCCATAAGCCAACTCACTAAACAACGCTTTGTCATAAACATGAGGGTTGTTCGCGATTAAAGTATTGGCACACTTAAGAATACGACCACTTGAGCGGTAATTTTGTTCTAACTTAATCAACTTAAGTTGCGGAAAATCTTCTCCGAGTAAAACAAGATTTTGCGGTTTCGCACCACGCCATGAATATATAGATTGATCGTCATCGCCAACAACCGTTAACAAGGCCCGTTCACCCGCAATTAATTTTACTAACTCATATTGGCTGGCATTGGTATCTTGATATTCATCAACCAATAAGTACTGAATTTTTTTCTGCCAGCGTGCTTTAACGTCAGGAAAGTTTTTTAATAACAAGGTAGGGATTAAAATTAAGTCATCGAAATCAAGCGCGTTATAGGCCTTCATATGTTTTTGATAGAGCTGGTAAAATTCAGCAAACATCGTGGTATCTGCATCACCAGCCATTTTTATCGCGGAGTCAGGTAACATTAAGTCATTTTTCCAATTGGAAATCATGCTCTGTAATTTACTCAGTAAATCTTTATCACCATCAAGCTCATCATGTGTTAATTCTTTTAATAAAGACAACGTGTCTTGGTCGTCAAATAAGGTAAAACCGGGTTTATAACCTAAGGTTTTAATTTCTTTACGAATAATATCAAGACCCAGCGAGTGAAAAGTCGAAACGGTGAGACCTCGCGTTAAACTTTTGTCCATCATCTTAATCACACGTTCTTTCATTTCTCGTGCGGCTTTATTGGTAAAGGTTACTGCCGCAATATTACGAGCTTTGTAATCACATTTTTCAATAAGATAAGCAATTTTCTTACAGATAACCCCTGTTTTACCACTACCCGCGCCGGCTAAGACTAAGCAGGGGCCAGTAACATATTTTACCGCTTCATTTTGTCCGGGGTTAAGTTTCATAGTGTTCAGTTTTTCAGATAATTAGATTTTCAGGGCGATGATTTTACCTTGTTTGCTCTATATCGTATATACCCGCGCACAGGTCAAACTCTACATTGTTAAATATCTTGTAGTTAATAAATTAGCCATTGGCAAAACCATTAAATACATTACAATGAGCTCATTGATGAACTAAGGATAATGATTATGTTTAACGCTAAAAAGATTGAAGAAATCGCCAAACAAGTTTCTGATGCAATTCCACCTAAATTCAAAGATATAGCTGCAGATATTGAAGAAAAAACCAAAGTGGTGTTACAACGAAAATTAACACAGCTTGACGTAGTTTCTCGTGAAGAGTTTGATGTTCAAACACAAGTATTATTAAAAACACGTCAGAAACTGGCTGAGTTAGAAAATAAGCTCGCTGAAATCGAAACTAAGTTAGCTGAATAAAGTCACAAATAGCGATAAGTTATTATCGGTACAACTAACTTATCGCTTCTAAGAGTATGACTAAGTGACTATTTTATATATACGCCGCTCTAAAATAAAGCCCATAATTCCCATGAAAAACAAGAATACACCCGCTATTCGTAGCCATGCATTTATTGGCTGAGCAATCATTTTTTCACTATCAGCACGATAAAGCCGAAGACCTTTTGGTAATGTTACTACATAGTTTTTCCCTAAGAACTTCTCAGACAATATGAATTTTTCGTCCTTACGTTGTGTCATCTCCATCTTCTTTTTATAGTAAAGCTGGTTTTTTACATCTTCTCGCGGGATCATCTTCTCCCAATCATCAAATATATCTTTTGGCTCTCCAGCTAAAACAACGCCTTGAGAATAGTACCCAAACTGTACCTCTGGAAACAATATTTTACTTTGCCCGACATAGAATAAAGTAAGCGCAAGGACAATCAGTGCACTGCATATATAAAGATAACGCCTTTGATTTAACATTTGTGATTGCTGTTGCTGCTTTAACCAATACTCT
Source organism: Colwellia sp. BRX8-9 (assembly GCF_014077245.1). NCBI lineage: Bacteria > Pseudomonadati > Pseudomonadota > Gammaproteobacteria > Alteromonadales > Colwelliaceae > Colwellia > Colwellia sp. BRX8-9. The sequence goes on along the minus strand of NZ_JACGVN010000006.1, from coordinate 141,772 downwards.
ATATCAGGTATCTGCTTAAGCTGAGACTCAGCGTAGCGTCTGTCGAATGCAGCTATAAAATCAGCTAAAGATAACTCATAAGCGGCTAATAACCTTCTAAAAACATCATTTGATGGCATTGACTTATCATTTTCTAACTTTGATAAATAAGATTGCTCTATTCCCGTTAAATCAGCTAAATCAGGCTGACTTAATGCTTTTTCATTTCTAAGTTTTTTTAACTGTTCACCAAGCGTCATTTGCTTTTCCTTTTTAGATTAAGTATTAAAATGCCGTCGACAGCAGACTTATTCTTGGTTATTCCTGCAATAATATAAAGGTGAATATTTAAGAATATTGTTGAATATAGAAATGTTGTTAGGGTTATTTGACATAAATGTTTATTGTCATTGCTTACCCATAAAAAAGCAGCCGGTGGCTGCTTTTTTATTTTAAGGATAAACTTAATTTAATTGATATCTTTTAGTTTCTCAATATATTGTAGCTTCTCAATATTTAGCATAACGCGGCAATAGAATTCTTCGGGACAAAAAGGTTTTCGTAGAAAGTCATCGGCACCATTTTTAATGAATCGTGCTGATTGAAAACTCTTTTCTGAACTCGCTACCGCTATAATGATTAACTCATTAATTGGGTGTTTGGCTCTAATTTTATGCACTAATTCTAAGCCACTCACCCCGGTTAAATCTTGCTCAAGGATCACAATTTTTATATCTGGTTGCTCCTCAAGCTTTTTAATTGCTTTGGTACCATCTTCAACATCATAAACTGTAAAGTTTCTTCGTTTAAGTAACTGACAAACATGATTTCTTGAGGCTAAAGAATCATCAACGACTAAAACACCAATTTTTGGGTTATGAAGTTGACCATGAAGGATTCGAAGTAAGTAATGATAAGCCTGAGCATTCGTTTTTGTAATGTAATCAATAATGGGTTGGTTAAGTAATTTCTTATGTGTAGCGTCATCAATTCGGCCCGTCATGATAATACTGGGAATATTGTGTTGAACAATATAGGGAACAACTTCACCATTAGGCGCATCAGGTAAACCATAATCAAGCGTCGCTAAGAAAAAACTATGTTCTTGGGCAAGCAACACTTTAACATGAGCAAAGGTGTGAGCGATGGTCACGGAATACCCTAAGGAAACAGCAATTTTTTCAATAACTAGCGCAATTGACTTACTGTCCTCAACAACGAGCAATCTTTTTTGGGTCATATAAAACTCACTCGCATTAGTAAAACTTAATTATAAATTACTATACCTGAGAGTTTCACTAAGTAAACTTATATTACCCGGTGGCTCTTCTTTGCTTAACTGCTTCTGCTAAACAAAGAGAATTGTCGTCATTAAAGTAAACAATAAAACAAGTTAATCTATCTTCTTTATGTAACAAGCAGCCAATGGCTGCTTGTTAACTTTTAAAGGTAAACTCGCTTAAATCTACCGCAGGTTACAACTTCATTGGCTGCATTTGTTTATAGGTTAGGCTACGCCATAACCATTCCATGGGACCAAAGCGGTAGCGGTTTAACCACCATTTAGATAATATTATTTGAGTCACTATAATGGCTATAACAATAAGCATTTGCGGTGCTCTTGATATCTCACCGTATTGCCCTCCCGCATAACCATAAAAGATACTCGTTAAAATAACTGAGTGCATTAAATAATTGGTTAATGCCATTTGCCCCATGGGTGAAAATGCGACAAAAAACTGCTGCCACTTTTGTTTGTTTAACGCACAAACAACAAGACCTAAATATCCTGCCGAGAGTAAATATTGGCCGATATAAAAAAGTGTTTGCCCAACACCTTGCAGCACGACTGAAATAGCTGCGGCAGGGTGTTGAATAATTAAGATGCTAGCAACATTTAATGGAATACCAACGCATAAACCGACTTTAGCCAAGAGACTAAAAAATTTATGATGCTCTTGGTGTTTGGTTATTTTTTCTGTCACCACCAGCCAAAAACCTAAGATAAATATTGGTATTAAAACGAACAACGACATAATAGGCGTGAACATCAACATAAATCCCAGAAAGCCAAGCCGGTATTCTGTAGCTTGCCAATAACTATTTTGCATAAAGGCACTATCTTCTTCAGCAATATCCGCCTGTAATGCTTTACGTTGCTCAATAGTTTCAGCAATAGTGATTTCTCTCAGTTCTTCATCGGTAAGTATAGCTTCTTCAGCACTAGACTCTTCACTATCAATAGCATCGTTCTTTTCTAATATAACATCAGTATTTGTCAGTAATTGCTGTTCAACTGCTGTATATATATCAAGGTCGTTTTGCCATATTTCTTGGTACTTAGACTCGTTAAAAACCATGCCCAATATAGAACCCAAAAAACTCACCAGAAAAAGAGGGATCATTAGCCACATTAAGGCTAATTTTAAATAAGCTTTTGGGTCTTCTGTTTTTTTATAGGTAACCCAAGCTAATAGGATTAAACCCGCGATAGCGTACTGGTGTAAAATATCACCGCCCCATAAAAAAATCATATGGGCTATACCGATGAGCAGCAATACCAACATACGACGAACAAACCAAGCACCAAAGGGTCGACCTGCATCTTTGGCACGTAACAACATAACAGCAAAGCCCATTCCAAAGATAAGGGCAAATAATTTATAAAATTTACCTTCAACAAAACAACGAATTAACCAACCAATTACATGGTCAATACCAGTTAATGTTGTATCGTGTCCGCCTAAAGAAATAATTGCACGGTTAAACCATTCAATATTCATCAATAAAATACCAACGAGAGCTAGGCCGCGTAAAATATCTAAGGCATCAACACGTTTATGTTTATCCAAGGGTTTTAACTTAGAGGGGTGTATTACCGATTCATCTTCTTGGCTTACTTGCATCATGAATTGTCCATATAGTTTTTATGGATATAGAATAAACTAATTTTTCTGCAATTGAAAAGTATAAAATATAAGAAGCCACTTCAATTAAAGTGGCTTTAGTATATGATCAGTAAAGGTTATTTAAATAATCGCTCGATTTAATTTAAAAATGCTTGATAGGCTTTATTTTCGGTTTCTTCTTGCCACTCATAACCTAAATCTTTTAGATGATTAAAAAAGGCAAGCTGGTCATCATTCTTCACTTCAAAGCCAGCTAATACTTGACCGAAAGCCGCACCATGATTACGGTAATGAAATAAAGTAATATTCCAATGCTCACCTAAGGTATCTAAGAACTTTTCCAATGCACCTGGATATTCAGGAAACTGAAAACGAAAAATACGCTCTGGCGTTGGTGAAGAGTTTTGGCCACCAATCATATAGCGGACATGAAGTTTAGCTAATTCGTTATCAGTAAGATCTGTTGCTCGATAATCTCTTTTAGTTAACTGTGACAGTAAGTGATTTCGATCATCTTCACCACTGGTTCTAACACCTACAAAAATATTAGCACTTTTATGGCTGCCATCGGCTTTTGTTGCATAACGGTAATTAAACTCAGTGATCACTCGTCCATCTAAGGCATGACAGAAGGTTCTAAAACTACCTTTCTTTTCTGGAATTTTTACTGCGAGCACCGCTTCTTTTTGCTCACCTAATTCACATCGCTCTGAAATATATCGTAACGTGTGAAAATTCATATTAGCGCCAGACAGAATAGCAACTAATGCTTCATCTCCAGCGCTGGTTTTACAATACTTCTGTAAGCCCGCCAATGACAATGCACCAGCAGGTTCTGAAATCACGCGTGTCTGTTCAAAGATGTCTTTGATAGAAGTACAAATTTCATCGGTTGTTACCGTGATGACATCATCGCAATAATGTTTAATGACATTGAAGGTGTTTTCACCAATCCTCTTTACGGCAACCCCATCAGCAAACAGTCCCACTTGTTCTAAGTCGACCGGTTTACCGGCTTCCATAGCGGCTTTCAAGCAAGCAGAGTCTTCTGCTTCAACACCGATAACTTTTATATTGGGTCGTAGTTGCTTTAAATAAACCGACATACCTGCTAGTAAACCGCCACCACCGACCGGAACAAAAACAACGTCAATTTTTGGGTGCTGCTGTAAAAGTTCTTTGGCAACCGTGCCTTGTCCAGCGATAATATCGATATCATCAAAAGGAGGAACTATTGTTTTATTTTCATCTCGGGCAAAATCTAATGAAGCAACTTGCGCTTCATTGAAACTTTTACCGACTAAACGCACTTCGGCGCCAAAACGACGTACATTATCAACTTTTATATCAGGTGTTGTTATTGGCATAACAATCGTGGCTTTAATACCGAGCTTATTTGCTGCAAGTGCCAAGCCCTGAGCATGATTACCGGCAGAAGCGGCAATCACCCCATGAATACACTGCTCTTCAGTTAAATTAACAAGCTTATTATAAGCACCACGGATCTTAAAAGAATGAACCGGTTGCTGGTCTTCACGTTTAAGGAAAATTTGATTGCCTAAACGTGATGACAACTTAGTTAATGATGTTAATTCACTTTCTATAGCAACATCATAAACGGGTGCCAATAGAATTCTTCGTAAATAGTCGAGCCCTTGTTCTTGAGTTTCTTTCGCAAGCACTAAAGCTTGCTGTTCAGCTTCAGTCATTATATTTATTCCAAAAGGTCATCAAGAAATTCACCTTACGCCCCAACTAAACCGTCAAGTAAATCACGGTTACGTACAGCACCTTTGTCAGCACTTGTTGCTAACATTGCGTAATTTTTCAAGGCATAGCTAATTGGGCGTACACGGTTAAGTGGTTTCCAAGCATCCTTGCCTTTTGCTTCCATGTTAGTGCGACGTTCAGCTAAAACTGCTTCGCTGACGTTTAATGTAATATCGCGATTAGGAATATCGATATGAATAATGTCACCTTGTTCAACTAAGGCAATCATACCGCCACTGCCAGCTTCAGGAGAAACATGGCCAATAGATAAACCAGAAGTGCCACCAGAGAAACGGCCATCGGTTAATAAGGCACATTCTTTACCTAACCCCATAGATTTTAAGTAAGTGGTTGGGTAAAGCATTTCTTGCATACCAGGACCCCCTTTAGGGCCTTCGTAACGAATAACAACCACTTCGCCAGCAACAACCTTGCCCGCTAAAATACCTGAAACCGCATCATCTTGGCTTTCAAAAACATGAGCTGGACCGGTAAAGACTAAATTATCATCTGATACACCCGCCGTTTTAACAACACAACCATCAGGGGCAATATTACCGGCTAATACCGCTAAGCCACCCTCTAATGAATACGCGTGTTCAAGTGAACGTATACAGCCGTTTTCACGATCGTCATCAACAGTATCCCAACGACAGTCTTGACTAAAAGCTTTCGTGGTACGAATGCCTGCGGGGCCTGCACGGAAAAAGTCGATCACGCTTTGGTCTTTAGTTAACGTTATATCATATTTTTCTAGCATTTCATCAAGTGTTAAACCCAGTACGTTTTTGATGTCCATGGTTAATAAATTAGCGCGAGCTAATTCACCTAAAATTGCAATGACACCACCAGCGCGATGTACGTCTTCCATATGGTATTTAGGTGTAGAAGGAGCAACTTTACATAACTGCGGGACAACTCTTGATAAGCGATCCATATCTTTCATGGTGAAATCAATATCGGCTTCTTGCGCAGCAGCGATTAAATGCAACACGGTATTTGTTGAACCACCCATAGCAATATCTAAACAAGTGGCATTTTCGAACGCCGCTTTGTTAGCAATATTACGTGGTAACGCCGACTCGTCATTTTCTTGATAGTAGCGCTTAGTTAATTTAACAATTTCTTTACCCGCGTTTAAGAACAGTTGTTCACGGTCAGCATGGGTTGCAAGCATTGAACCGTTACCCGGTTGTGCTAAACCTAACGCTTCTGCTAAACAGTTCATTGAATTTGCGGTAAACATACCCGAACAAGAGCCACAAGTAGGACAAGCCGAACGTTCAACTTGGTCACTTTGCGCGTCAGAGACTTTTGGGTCAGCACCTTGGATCATCGCATCAACAAGGTCAAGTTTGATAATTTGGTTAGAAAGCTTAGTTTTACCAGCTTCCATTGGACCACCGGAAACAAAAATCACTGGAATATTTAAGCGCATAGCCGCCATTAACATACCCGGCGTGATTTTGTCACAGTTTGAAATACAGACCATAGCATCAGCACAATGCGCATTAACCATATATTCAACCGAATCGGCAATTAAATCACGCGAAGGTAAACTGTAAAGCATACCGCTGTGACCCATGGCAATACCATCATCAACCGCAATGGTATTAAATTCTTTAGCGACACCACCCGCTTTTTCAATAGCGCCGGCAACAAGCTGTCCCATATCTTTTAAATGAACATGACCGGGTACAAACTGAGTAAAGGAGTTAACAACCGCAATAATTGGTTTGCCAAAATCATTATCCGTCATTCCTGTTGCGCGCCATAAAGCACGAGCCCCAGCCATATTACGGCCTTGAGTAGAAGTTGCAGATCTTAATTTAGGCATGATATTTACATTCCAATTGATAATGTGAATTAATATTGTGAAAAATTTTATTTTGAAAGCTACTGTTCCAAGAAGCTCTTAAAATAAAACCTTATCGGTTTTATTTATAGTTTACGGTGATAGCAACTCTTCAACATTTGCCACTTTAGCAAAGAAGGCGTAACGGGCTTATCGCGAGAAGCGAGTATTGCCGATGCCGATAAAGTGGTAATGACAACGAGTTGCTTTTATTACCGTTATTTAACGGGATCTAACCAATTATCTGGAACAGTAGTCGTTCCGTTGAAAATACCAAAAAATGCTTCTTGAATAGCTTTAGTGATCGGTCCACGGGTACCATTACCGACAAGCATTCCGTCCACTGATTTTACTGGTACAACTTCCGTTGCTGTGCCACACATAAAGAACTCATCAACTAAGTACAATGACTCACGAGAAATTGGCTCTTCACGTACTTCATAACCCAATTGTTCTGCAAGAAAAAATACAGTATCGCGGGTTAAACCTTGTAAAATCGAAGCCGTTCCAGGAGGGGTATAAAGAATACCTTTGCGGATCAAAAATAAGTTTTGACCGGCTCCTTCACTAACCATATTATTGATATCAAGTGCGACACCTTCAGCATAACCATGACGAGCAGCTTCAGCTGAAATCAGTTGTGATGAAAGGTAATTACCACCGGCTTTTGCTGCTGTTGGCATAGTGTTAGGTGCTAATCGATTCCAACTTGACACTCCAACTTCTACACCATTCTCAATAGCATCAGCGCCTAGGTAAGCTTCCCAACTAAATGCAGCAATCATTACATCAGCTTTTGCATCAATAGGTGGACGTAACCCCATACCGATATCACCCAAAAAAGCCAACGGACGTAAGTAAGCAGAAGCTAAACCATTTTCAGCAACGGCATCTTTACAGGCTTGAACAATTTCTTCTTGGGTAAAAGGGATATTCATTCGATAGATTTTTGCTGAATCAAATAAACGTTTAATATGTTCTTCTAAACGAAAAATACACGTACCTTTATGAGTATCATAAGCACGGATACCTTCAAATACCGAGGAACCATAATGCAAAGCGTGACTCATTACATGCACGGTAGCATTTTTCCAAGGCATGAGTTCACCATTAAACCAAATTAGTTCTGCATTTACTTTAGCCATTTTTCTTCCTAATTTATAATATTTTTAACGAGTTAGCTGTAGTTTAATTACCCAACCAACTCTGAATTTTTATGGGTGCTTGTTGCGCAATTATTATAACTGGTTATGAGCGACATTACTTCGTGGTATTTTTGTCTACCTTGACGTCTTTGATATCAATCAGTTTATTAATTTGATCAACTAAAAGTGAAATAGGTCGCTCACTTCGCACCATTAATTCTATAGTGCCGATATTTGTACCGGTATTAACTCGCGCCTTAATGCCTTCGATTAGGAAGCCTCGGTAGCGGGTGACTTGTAAAATACGCTCTAACACCACTTGCTTATCATCAGCCTTTATACGTAATTGATAATGATTCATCTTAAGTACTCTCCATCATTTTATCATTGGCTGTATTGGGTGGAACTAGTGGCCAAACATTATCTGCGGCATCTATTTTAACTTGTAAAAGATAAGGCCCGTTATGCGCTAACATCTCTTCAATCGCCTCAGAAACCTCTGCCTTAGAGCTTATCTGTTTAGCTTTAATGTCAAATGCATTTGCAAGCATGACAAAATCAGGGTTATCAGAAAGATCTGTTTCACTTAAACGTCCATCAAAAAATAAATCTTGCCATTGGCGGACCATACCTAATTTGGCATTATCGATGAGGACAATTTTTACCGGTAACTGAAAACGCTTTATTGTTGAGAGTTCTTGCACATTCATCATGATAGAGCCATCGCCTGAAACAGTAATAATACAATCTGTTGGTCGGCTAACTTGTGCACCGATCGCGGCAGGTAAGCCAAAGCCCATGGTGCCCATTCCAGCACTGGTTAAAAAGTTACTAGGGTGATCAAATGACATATGCTGTGCCGCCCACATTTGATGTTGACCAACATCAGTGGTAACACAACTGTTTAGCGGCATTTTATCGCTCAACTCTTTAAGTACCGCTGGTGCAAAAATAGTGCTGCCAGGATGATTATAATCCCAAGAAAAATCAGCTTTCATTTGCTGACATTTTTGTTGCCAACTTTTGATTTCTAAAGGAATCGATAAGGCAGGTAAATTAGTTTTTAAATCACCTAAGATCGCTGAATCAGCGGCTCGGCGTTTATTAATCTCGGCTGTATCTATATCAAAATGAATAACTTTCGCATGGGGCGCAAACTCAGTTAATTTCCCAGTAACTCGGTCATCAAAACGTGCACCAACAACCACCAATAAATCACTTTCTTGTACCGCTAAGTTTGCCGCTTTAGTGCCGTGCATGCCTAACATGCCAAGATAGTTTTCATTATTAGGCGAAATAGCACCTAAACCTTTTAATGTTGAAACACTCGGTATATGGGTAATATCAATAAAATCGCGTAATTCATCGACCGCGTTTGCCATACCTACACCGCCACCCACATACAAAACAGGCTGTTTTGCATGACAAAGCATAGCGATTGCAGAACCAACATTAGCCGGTGGTAAATTAACTTTATTTTTCAAGGTTGAAACTACACTGCCTTGGCTAACCACATGCGCAATTTGAATGTCTTTTGGGATATCGACAAGAACAGGACCTTGTCTCCCTTCCAATGCTATAGCAAAGGCTTGATGTAAAACTTTTTCAAGATCATTAATATCTGTTACCTGAAAAGAATGCTTAGTACAGGCGAGTGATAAACCAAAAATATCGATTTCCTGAAAAGCATCAGAGCCCATCACCGAAGTAGCAACTTGTCCAGTTATGGCAACAATAGGAATTGAATCGGCAAGGGCGTCAGCAAGGCCAGTAATTAAATTAGTTGCCCCCGGTCCAGAAGTCGCAAAACAAACCCCTACTTTACCGGATGCTCTTGCATAACCTACTGCTGAAAATGCCGCACCTTGCTCATGACGACACAAGAAGTGTTGGATGTCACTGTCGGTAAGTGCATCATAAATTGGCATTATAGCGCCACCAGGATAACCAAAAACATGCTCAACACCGTGCTGCTGAAGTACGTCAAAAAGTAATGAACCGCCTGTTTGTTTCTTTTCACTTGTCATCTTTTTTTTAACCCACCCAACTGAATACATTTTGCATAACCGTTAGTTTGAGCTTTCTCCTTTGCGCTGAGTTGGTATGATTTATTGATATAAAATATTGATATTAAAACTGACCATCATTATTTTCATCTTTATCTATAAAAAAACCCCCGTTCCTTTCGGAGCGAGGGTTTGTTTTTTGCTTTAGTTTTTCTTAGCTCAACAAACAACCTCGCGATGATTTAATAATCACCACGACGAGAATGTTAATAATCACTGAACTAAATTTTTGCATGTTTATTCAATTACCTTGATTCTTTATAAAAACAAAATGAAAAACTTTTAAATTTGTTGGCTATTGCGCTGCCTATTTAAATTAGTACCATAGCTCTAATATTAAGTGCAAGTTTTTTTACTAGCGTTTTTTAATTGAAATAAATAATTTAGTTATATGATGCGTTAGCACTTTAGATAAATCCTGCCTAAACTTAACTTACAGGATGCTAACTAAATGGATTTTTATGAGCTTAGCTTGTATTTATAGCAGAGCCCAGGTTGGGCTTGAGTCTCCCCTTGTCACTGTCGAAGTGCATTTAGCCAATGGACTGCCGGTATTTAATATTGTCGGTTTACCAGAAACCTCGGTACGTGAATCAAAAGATCGGGTGCGCAGCGCTATCATCAATTGTGGTTATCAGTTCCCAGCAAAGCGAATTACCATAAATCTAGCCCCCGCTGATTTACCTAAAGAAGGAGGTCGCTTCGACTTACCGATAGCGCTTGGTATTTTGGTTGCCAGTGAGCAACTGCCTAATACAGATTTAAGCCAATATGAGTTTGCTGGCGAACTTGCGCTTTCCGGTGAATTGCGTGAAATTATTGGTGAAATTCCAATGGCAATTGCTTGCGCTAACGCTAAAAGAACCTTAGTTATTCCTAAACAAAATGCTGAACAAGCGAGTTGGGTTAAGCAGGCCAATATTTTATCAATAGAACATTTAAGTCAATTATACCCACACTTTTTAAAGCAACGCTCGCTACCTTTGGTGTCTGCAAAAGCAGTAGAGCATTATCAAGTGCCTACCAGTAAAGACATTGCTGATGTTATCGGCCAACCACTGGCAAAAAGAGCTCTAGAAATCTCCGCTTGTGGCGCGCACAACCTACTTTTTATTGGGCCACCCGGTACGGGCAAAACCATGCTAGCGAGCCGTTTACCTGGAATATTACCACCAATGAGCGAAAGTGAAGCGTTAGAGGCTGCAGCTATCGCTTCGATTAGTCATCAAAAAATCAATCATAAATCTTGGTTAACTCGCCCCTTTCGTGCCCCCCATCATACGGCTTCTTCTGCGGCACTGGTTGGTGGTGGCAGCCAACCACAAGCGGGAGAGATTTCATTGGCGCATAATGGCGTATTATTTCTGGATGAATTACCAGAATTTGCTCGTAAAGTGCTCGATGTTTTACGTGAACCCATGGAATCAGCCGAAGTTACCATTTCTAGAGCAATGTACAAACAAACCTTTCCAGCAAAATTTCAATTAGTAGCTGCGATGAATCCTAGCCCAACCGGATTTTACAATGATAACCGCAGCACACCCGAACAAGTGCTACGTTATTTAAATCGCCTATCGGGGCCTTTTCTTGACCGAATTGACATTCAAATTGAGGTGACCCGTTTACCCAAGGGTATGTGGGCAAAGGATGATCATAACAATGAAAGTTCTGCGCAAATACAGAAAAGGGTTGCGCTGTGTAGAGAATTACAATTAGAGCGGCAAGGGAAAGCAAATGCTCACTTAGGGAGTGCTGAAACACGGATATTTTGCAAACTGAGTACTGATGAGCATGAGTTTTTAGAGCTTGCCGTTGAAAAACTTGGTTTGTCTACCCGCGCCCACCATAAAATATTAAAGATAGCGCGCACCTTGGCAGACATGAATAGTATTGAAGATATTCAACATGAACATATCATTGAAGCGCTGTCTTATCGCGCAATGGACCGATTACTGAGACACCTAACCGATGCTGTTTCTTTTTAACCGGACATCACAATTAATAAGATTAAAGTTGTCATATTGAATATATCTGGCATTAGCATCTTATCAAAAAGCCTTCTAGCCAATAACAATGGCTATTCTCTAGCGATAAAGCGGTTGCTGAGACTATTTAATTGCCTCAAAGAAGGCTTTGACTAAGGTTTGTTCTCGACTTTGGTTTAAACAACAAATGCCAAGGTCGAACGGCTCAATATCACCAACATTTTGTAAATATTGCACCCGGTCTTTTACCGGGCTATTTTCAACAACAACTTTTGGGGCCATGCCGACACCACAACCTAAAGCAACCATGCTAACAAGCGCTTCATGACCCGAAACTGTTGCATAAATATTGGGTTTACCTTGTTGCTTTTTACGATACCAAAGTTCAAAACGCTTACGCGCCGCACCATGCTCAGCTAAAATAATCGGTACTTCAGACCAAATAATTGTTTCGTCTTGTAATTGTTGCTGAACTCGACAAGCCATCGTTGGTGCAATAACGGCCAACGGCACAGTAGCAATATGCTGAAAATAAAACATTCTTGATAAGCTTTCAGGTTTTACACCAAAAGCAAAATCTACCAACTTTTGCTGTACTTGGTCAAAGGCATCAGCAGCATCACCGGTCGTTAATACAATTTCAACTAGCGGGTGTTGTTGGCGAAAGCGTTCCAATAGCGGTGGTAAATGACTATAAGCGGCAGTAACAGAACAATAAATGTGAAGTTTACCCTGTAGTTCAGCCTGCTTTTGGTCGAGCGACAATTGCAATAATTGCCATTGTTCAAGTTGCTGTTCGGCATATTTATAAAATAACATGCCTGCTTCAGTTAACACGACTGAACGATTATCACGATGTAATAGCAAACAACCTAACTGATCTTCCAGCCTTTGAATAATTCGACTTAAGGTAGAAGTACTGACATGGTGCGCTTCAGCTGTTTTCCCAAAATGAAGACTGTGGGTTAAATGCACAAACATTTTTAACGATTTAAGATCCATTATTTACTCTTACCATTCATTGACAACATTTTACCCACCAATCGTTGCACTTTATGCAACACTACCTTGCGAATATATCATTTTAAGCAACATTAATCTTGCGCTATGATAACTCCATCGTCGGAAAGACCGATAAAGCCATTAAATAATCACATCGCCAGCATTACGTTGAGTCGATTTGAGACAAAAGGATAACCCAATGAGCAATTATTTTAACACCTTAAGTTTACGCGAAAAATTAGGTCAGTTAGGCAAATGTCGTTTTATGCAGCGTGAAGAATTCAGCGATGGCTGTAATTTTATTAAAGACTGGAATATTGTCATTGTCGGTTGTGGCGCGCAAGGGCTAAACCAAGGTTTGAACATGCGTGATTCAGGTTTAAATATCTCTTACGCATTACGCGAAGCTGCCATTTCATCAAAACGTCAATCTTGGCAATGGGCGACAGAGAACGGTTTTACCGTAGGTACATACGCAGAATTAATACCACAAGCTGACTTAGTGCTTAATTTAACACCAGACAAGCAACATACCTCTGCTGTTACTGCTGTTATGCCTCATATGAAACAGGGTTCAACTTTAGCCTACTCACACGGTTTTAATATCGTTGAAGAAGGTATGAAAATTCGTGAAGATATCACTGTAGTCATGGTTGCACCTAAATGTCCGGGTACTGAAGTACGTGAAGAATACAAACGTGGTTTTGGTGTACCTACTTTAATTGCTGTTCACCCTGAGAATGATCCACAAGGTAACGGCTTAGCAATAGCTAAGGCTTACGCATCAGCTACTGGTGGCGATCGTGCCGGCGTACTTGAATCATCATTTATTGCTGAAGTGAAGTCTGACTTAATGGGCGAGCAAACTATTTTATGCGGCATGTTGCAAACCGCTGCAGTACTTGGCCATAAGCAGTTAGTTGCGCAAGGTATGGATGCTGCGTATGCACGTAAGCTATTACAATACGGCATTGAAACAACAACGGAAGGCTTAAAGCATGGCGGTATTACCAATATGATGGACCGTTTATCAAACCCTGCTAAAGTTAAAGCGTTTGATATGTCTGAAGCATTAAAAGTCATCTTACGTCCGTTATTTGAAAAACATATGGACGACATTATCGAAGGTCGCTTCTCTTCCACTATGATGGAAGATTGGGCAAATGATGATGTGAACTTATTAAAATGGCGTGAAGAAACAGCTGAGTCTTCTTTTGAAAAAGCAGCTGATTGCGACATTGAAATTACCGAACAAGAATACTACGACAAAGGCATCTTTGTGGTTGCTATGGTAAAAGCCGGTGTTGAACTAGCCTTTGAAGCTATGGTTGCTGCGGGTATCATTGAGGAGTCAGCGTATTACGAGTCATTACACGAAACACCGTTAATTGCTAACTGTATTGCCCGTAACAAATTGTACGAAATGAACGTAGTCATTTCAGATACCGCTGAATACGGTAACTATTTATTTACCCATGCTGCACAACCTTTACTTAGCGATTTCGCCAGCAAATTGTCACTTGAAGAATTAGGTGAAGGCTTAAAAGAAAGCTCTAATGGTGTTGATAACGTACGCTTAATTGAAGTTAACGAAGCAATTCGCAGCCATGGTGTCGAAAGCGTAGGTAAAAAATTACGTGGTTACATGACAGATATGAAACGCATTGTAGAGTCAAATCAATAAAATAAAACGAGCGTTGTAGGTCACTAAAGGTAAACACTTAGGCCAGAGAGTCTAATGGTATTATTTTCTGGCCAGCAAGTGCTACACTGCAGCGCTTTATTTTATATCAAAGAGGAAAATTATCATGACAGAATTAAAGAATGTAACACTGACCAAGGCCGCTAATGTTTATTTTGACGGTAACGTAACTAGCAGAAAAGTAACGCTAGCAGATGGTTCAGTAGTAACCTTAGGCATTATGATGCCTGGCGAGTATACCTTTGCTACGGCAGAAAAAGAATTGATGGAAATTATCGCTGGTGAGGTTGAAATATTATTACCTAATGAGACGCAATGGCAAAGCATTTCTGCAGGTGGACACTTTTATGTCGACGCCGATGCTAAATTTGATATCAAAGTAAAAACGTTAGCTGATTATTGCTGTTCTTATATAGCAGCATAAAGCCACATCTATTGGCTTTAACAGTACCTCCGAAGATAATGGAGGTGCTTATCATTAGCTTAAGCCACCATTATCGACAAAAACTCACTGATACCTTAAAAGTGATACCTTCTTAAAACGGACTTCGACATTTAACGTTAAGTTATCATTATAATTTAACTCGCTCTTGCCGATAACCGCTAAACCTTATTTAACACCTCGCCACTAAAAACATTGCTGATTTACTATCAATAATACTCATTTAATGAAAAAATCATCTTTAATAGCCATTGCTGAATATAAATAATGAAACTCAATAAAACCACGCAAAAAATCGATAATAATGTTTGTAAAGCACTTAAATTAGCCTGCGAAGACTTCACTAACGAAGTTGATGGTTTCTGTTGGTTAACCCACCGTGCTAATTACACTAATTTTCCCGCAAGTTTAGTGGTGACCTGTATTTTCGATATCGATGCAGAAGTGATTGCAGCGAAAGAACAAAAAGTTGATGATCACTTGCGTGATGTCATTCAAAAGCAGTTACTCAAAGTGGGTATTGTCTTAAAAAACGTTCGCCACAATGTCCATTTAGATAGTGAAGAGTCTTGCTTACGTGACCATAGTGGTCAATGGCCTGAACGTCTAAAATTAAGAGTGACTAAGCAAAAGCCAACACAAAGTAAACAGTTTGGCCGCTAGAGCCTCAGTTAATTACCCCGTTACCTAGCCTTATAAAACAACCATATCATCACGATGAATAATCACTTTACTGGGACAACAGCCTAATAAAGTGATTATCTGTTCACTATTACACCCCATAATACGCAACAAATCTCGTTGACTGTATTGGCAAATACCTTTAGCAATCAGCTTTTTAGAATGTGCGTCAATAATATCAACAGACTCTCCAGCGACAAAGTCACCGTCAACTTGATTGACACCTGAGGGTAATAGCGAAGCACCTTCATTAACCACAGCATGCACTGCACCCGCATCAAGATGTACTTTTCCACTGCTTTTTAAGGTATGTTTTAACCAGTGTTTGCGTGCTTTTGTCGCCGCTTGTTTGGCACTAAAATGTGTACCTGGGTTTTCACCTTTTAATATCTGTTGAAAAACTTCACTACGACTACCATTTAGAATATAAGTCTCTATGCCATTTTCAACCGCTTTTTCGGCGGCCTGAATTTTTGTTTTCATACCACCGGTGGCAATAACGTTATTTGTTGTTCCAGCCATGGCATGAATTTCAGCGGTAATTTCGTGAATTTCAGGGAGTAACCTTGCCTTAGGGTTTTCACGCGGGTCTTGATCATAAACACCGTCGATATCGCTTAAGATGAATAAGCAGTCAGCTTCACTCACTAAAGCGACTAAGGCGGCTAAATTATCGTTATCACCGACTTTCAATTCATCGGTCGCGACCGTGTCATTTTCATTAACAATAGGAATAACACCATTTTCCAATAAAATGCGTAGGGTGTTTTTAATATTGATGTAGCGCTGGCGATCTTTTAAATCTCCATGGGTAATGAGTAACTGGCTACAAGGAACATCAAAAAATCGCTGCCAATTCGCCATCATTTTCATTTGCCCAACAGATGCCATCGCTTGTTTAGTGGGAATAGAGGGTACGGGAGAGCCGTGCTTAATTAATTGTCGTCCTGCAGCAACACTGCCCGATGAAACGATAATAATTTCTTTACCTGCCTGTTGGCATTCGGTAATAAAACGAGCAATAGCAAGAATATACTTACCACTACAGCCCTTATTGTCTGGTGCAACTAAAGCACTGCCTACTTTAATTACCGCACGATTAAAATTCATTGTTGTTCCCCTATGATCCAGCCCATAGCATGCCTCGATATGCAGGTAATTTGCAATCAACTTTTTGCCATAATATAGATGAGTTTATCCTTTTTAGCCTGTTGACTTGTTATATCGAATTAATTCGGTATTTATATCCTTTAAAACTTAAGAAATGGCGAGTTACTTAACTTGAAATAACAAGATGGTGTTTTTTACCTCATTCTAAAATATCAATAATAGACGCCTAAAACGCCTTTCTCTGCTAATGATTAACATTAAGCCTAGTTAACTTTCACTCATTTCAACAACTTGATGAATAATCGTTTTCAAACGGTTGTTAATCGTGATTAATTTATTTCACTGTTTTTGCTGAAAATTACTTCAAATCAGATTATGATCGGACATCTATTTATTTTTGTTATATTGAGCAAGTATTCCATGTTGAATTTTTTACCTCCGCTACTTATTCATATTATTTCGCTAACAATTTATACCGTTAATACGCTTTTCTGGTTAATACCTATTATTATATTTTCATTTTGTAAGGCTATTATTCCCTTAACCTTTGCTAAAAAAATATTCAGCTATTTATTAGATCAAATGGCAAGCAATTGGGTGGGTGTTAACACCTTCATTCAAAAGCTCTTTAATAAAACAGAAATTAAGGTAACCGGCTTAGATCAACTAACCATGAAAGAATGGTATTTGGTAGTCTGTAATCACCAAAGCTGGGTTGATATTGTTATCTTGCAGCGAGTCATGCATCGCAAAATTCCTTTTTTGAAATTCTTCTTAAAAAAAGAACTTATTTTTGTGCCTTTTTTAGGCTTGGCTTGGTGGGCCCTCGACTTTCCATTTATGAAGCGTTATAGCCAATCTTTCATTAAAAAGAACCCTCATTTAAAAGGCAAAGACGTTGAAACCACACGTAAAGCTTGTGCTAAATTCAAGCATAAACCCGTCAGTATAATGAACTTTATAGAAGGAACTCGCTTCACTAACGAAAAGCACGATAAGCAAAATTCCACGTTTAAACATCTACTTAAACCTAAAGCTGGTGGCATAGGTTTTGTGCTAGAAGCCATGGGCGGCAACTTGCATAAAATAGTCAATGTTACCATTCATTACCCAGAGGGGATCCCTACTTTTAGTGATTTTTTAGCGGGAAAAATTAAACAGGTAAATGTCGATGTAGAGGTTTCAAACATTGGGGATGATCTTGTTGGCGACTATGTGCGCGATCGACATTTTAAAATAAAATTTCAAAAGTGGGTTAATCAATTATGGCTTGATAAAGACCAAAAACTTATCGAGTTTAATAATGATAATACCGCTAAATAACATTGAAATTGAAAAAGGAAACTTAAATGAGTGAACTCATTAGCACATGGTTAACTAACCAAGGTATCGCCGAAGCGTATTTAGCGATGGCCACCATTTTTGTTGGTTGCATGCTCATTTTTGTCATTTCAGCATTGGGATACTACCTCGCAAAATATCAGGTATTAGCTTTTGTTAACAAAATGGTCAGCAGAACAAAAAATACTTGGGATGATGTTTTATTAGAGCATAATGTTTTTTCTCGCTTCGCTTTTTTAATTCCGTTATTCGTACTACTGTTTTTAACGCCTATTTTACTGCCCGAACAAGCATTACTTGGCGCCGTTTTAGTGGTTTTTGTAAAAATAGCTCTCAGCTTTCAAATTGCACGTTCTATTAGTGCTATTTTAAACGTCATTAGAAGTCTCTATCAAAATACTGCGCGTGACCGCTACTTACCCTTAAGCTCAACGATACAAGTGATAAAACTGGTTATTTATTTGGTTGCTACGATTCTATCTATTTCATTTATTTTAGATAAGTCACCTATTTATTTACTCAGTGGTTTAGGTGCATTAACTGCTGTTTTATTATTAGTATTTCAGGACACGATTAAAGGTTTAGTCGCTAGTATTCAAATATCAGCAAACAAAATGGTCGCGCCTGGTGACTGGATTGAAATTCCTAATTATGGTGCTGATGGCGATGTTATTGAGATTGGTTTAAATACGGTTAAAGTAAAAAACTTTGATAATACAGTGACAACTGTTCCTACGTACGCCTTAATAAACGGCTCATTTAAGAATTGGCGAGGCATGCTCAATTCAGGTGGTCGACGCATTAAGCGTAGCATTATTATTGATATCAACAGTATTTCATTTTATCAAAGTGCTGAGATTGAAAAACTTAAAGAAATCAGTTTATTAAAAGATTATTTACAGCAAAAATCTGATGAAATCACCACGAGTTTAAAAACGGCTAATTTATCTAACGATAATGTTAATAGCCGGCAGTTAACCAATGTCGGAACTTTTCGCGCTTATATTACCGCTTATTTAGCTAAACATGAAAAAATACATGATGAGATGACTTGTATGGTCAGGCAATTAGCGGCAACCGACTCAGGCTTACCGCTGGAGATATATTGTTTCAGTAATGACCAAAACTGGAAGAATTATGAGGGTATACAAGCCGATATTTTTGACCATTTATTCGCTATGGCGCCGGTATTCAGTTTACGTGTTTTTCAACATCCTACCGGCTATGACTGGCAAAAAAGTCGCTCGAGTCGACAACTTTAACGTTGACGAACTACGCCTTCTTGCATCGTTGAGGCAACAAGCTGTCCTTGACGATTAAAAATTTGCCCTTTAACTAAGCCTCGACCGCCACTTGCTGACGGACTATCCATAACGTAAAGCAGCCAATCATCAAAACGAAATGGGCGATGAAACCACATGGCATGGTCAATAGTGGCAATCTGTAAATTGGGTTGCCAATGACTCAAGCCGTGTGGAAATAAAGCCGTTGGTAAAAACAAGAAGTCAGAAGTATAAGCCAGCATATAGGTATGAATACGTAAATCATCAGATAAGGTGCCGTTTGCTTTTATCCACATCTGAGACTTAGGTGCTGTCTTTTCGGGTTGCAGCCAATTATAAGGTTTAACAGGACGCATTTCGATGGGCTTTTCAGCTAAAAATTTACCTCTAATTTCTTCAGGTATTTTATCTTGGTTGTCGAAAATGAAATCTGTGTAAGACGCTAAATCTTCAGGTGCGGGTACATCGGGCATAAGATCTTGATGCTCAATGCCTTTTTCATATTGTTGAAAAGAGGCCGTCATATAGAATATATCTTTACCGTTTTGAATTGCTTTAACACGCCGGGTGCTAAAACTTTTACCATCACGGATATTTTCGACTTCATAAACAACCGGCTTACTGGCATCACCTGGACGTAGAAAATAAGAATGAAGCGAGTGAACATTACGTGCTGAATCAACTGTTTCTTGAGCGGCAGAAACAGCTTGTCCCATTACTTGACCACCAAACAGCGCACGAAAGCCTAAATCTTGGCTTTGACCACGATAAATTCCTTGTTCGATTACCTCTAATTCTAATAATGAAGATAAATCATCCAACACTTGACTCATAATATTTAGCACTCACTGATATAAAATTTTGACTATAGCATATTTATAATTTATATCTTTAGCGACATTTTAAAATTGTTGAAAATTCATACGCTGCAAGGTAGTATCTAGGGAATAAGAAAATTATTGACTAAAAATACGAAGAGATCTCAATGGAAGCGCTATTAGAAAGAGAAGTATTGTTAGAAAGAAGGCAAGGTAGTAATGAGGAACAGTCGCTATGGGACAGGCTTTCTCTTGCACAAAAATTTGCCGCCAGTAGCATGACTCAGTTTGGTTACGACTTATCTTTTATTAGAAATAGCAATAACGGCAGCTTAGCCATATTACAATGCAATGGTAAAACAGCAACCATTAACGGTGAAGGTGAAGTAGACTCAACACCAAGTATAATTATTCGTCCTTAGTTATTCATCCTTGATTAAAGGCAAATACCTAGCCTACTTTCAGAGATACATGAAAAGATGCCCCTATTAGGCATCTTTTTTAGTTTTAGTCAGTAATAAAGCTTCAATTAAAGAAATATACCCCGTCAAATTATTACTTGACCACATACGTCTTACGCTGGCATCTTGCTTAGCAACATGCGCCGCGAACCTTTTAAAAGCGCCGTCGTCAAAATTTCCATAACACTTTTTAGTGATTGACTGCAGTTTACCTTTTCCTTTTAAACACTCAATAAAAATCGAGGCATAGTTATTAACCAGTGGTGAAATAATTTCAATCGTCTCAGGTTCTAATGCCTGACAATTTTTAATTATTTGTAATCGATTTTTAACAAAATCTTCGTGTCGCTTGGCAATTATTGCCATAGAGTCTATATAAAACTTATTTTCTTTCTGACTACTACTGAGCTCTTTTTTCACACTAAATAATTCGCGTTGCAGACCTTCTGCTCGAAAATAAAAATAAATACTCAAAGCTACAAAAATAGCAGCAATGGACAATACAAAAATCATATTAAGCCTATTAAAATAAAAAGTAATATTGACTACGCTTTAGTGGTTTCACTTAAACGCGATAAAAATATGTAAGGGTCAATATCTTGTGCTGTGGGTGAGCCATAGGCGTAGCCAATTTTAAGTGAATAATCACCTAAATTAGCGAAGAATCTCAGTTTAATTGCATTAGCTAAACTATTTAACTTAATCGCTATTTCAGCTTGAGTTTGGTGAGGACCTATCAGTAAATATTCACCATCGTTAATCGTACCCGCTTCATCAAATTCACCTTTTGACTCATTAAGTAAGGTCGCTAATGTTTTTGAAACTTCGAGCATAATTTTATCATTAAAGTGAAAGGTAAGCTCTTGCCAGTTAACAACTGATAAGTAGCCAATCGCTAAGGGATAGTCGTATTTCCTCGCCATTTTATAATTCAGTTGATAATTTCTTTTCGTTTGGGAGGGCGTTACCAAATAAGATAATGGCTGTTCCTCTTCATCGTATACTTGATTTAAGCGCAACGTTCTTTGTCTTAACCCAAAAAAAACCAACGTAATGACTAATAAAATAACGATCACAATCAATAAATATATAACTTCTTTTTGCGCGATAAATTTTGCACTGAATTGAGTTTGTAGCTTACTCTGTTCAGCGAGATTCAGGATTAAATTTCGACTTTTATCATTTGCACTTAACATTTGACTGGAGTCAATAATTAAAGAGGGTTCAGCCTTTTTCTGAAACTGTTGAAGTAATTCAAGATAATTTTTATGGGCCATTAACGCATTTTTATAATCACCGTTTTGCTGATACATATGACTTAATAAAAGTAATAATTTAGCCTGCTTTTTTGATAGCTTTATGTGTTTAGCAGTTAATTCAGCTAATTGAAGGTAATGTTGGTATACAGCTTTATTGTTTAATAGACTTGAGGTCTCTGCTAATAGAATTAACGAGGTTAAATAAGGCTTATTTAAGCTCTTTTCATTAAATGTAGCACTGGCTGATAATAGCCAATTATGTGAGTCACTAAATTCTCCCTGCTTTAATAACACCTCTGCCAATCCTAATTCAGCATAGGCAGCACTAATTGGAGCATTTTTATTTTTGCCGTGTTTTTGTGCTTCCCAAAAAGCATTGTAAGCATCATCAAATAAATTTAACTGAAAATAAGCACGGCCTAAGTGTAAATAAGTTTGGTCAATATTAGCCAGTTTGTCTAAATCAAATTTTAACGTTAATAGCTTATTTTGCATGGTTAGCGATGTTTGATAATCGCCTAAATAATAATATGCCGTTGCTAAAATTTCTAAAAGACAAAGGTGATCCTCATACTGAGGATTTACCGAAATCAGCACCTTAACTTGATTAAGATCATTCATCGATAAATCGTTTTTATTTTGCAACGCATAGGTAACAGCTCGATAACTCAAAGCAATTAAACGATATTTTAGCACTTGTGGAGAATCTGCCATTAAAATAACATTGGTTGCCATATTTTGAGTTTGTTCATACTTCTCTTGTAAATAATAGCCATCTGCAACTTTCAGCAATAAATTAAACTTTATGGCTGGTTCAAGTCCTTGCAGAGAAATTCCATCTTGCGCAAAATGAAATGCTTCGCTATTTTCACCCTTATTATTGGCAACATCAGCAAGAAGGATGAAGGTTTTTCCACGAATTTGGACGGTATAATTTTCTTGAGATCCCAAAATTTTTTTTGAAAGTGTAATGATCTCTTCGTAGGGAAGGTTTTCAGCGTCTTGTAAAAAATAGCGCTCAACATCTTTAATATTTTGCTCAACGTTTAAAGCATCATTGGCAAAACAAAATAAAG
This sequence comes from Colwellia sp. BRX8-9, assembly GCF_014077245.1. Classification (NCBI taxonomy): domain Bacteria; kingdom Pseudomonadati; phylum Pseudomonadota; class Gammaproteobacteria; order Alteromonadales; family Colwelliaceae; genus Colwellia; species Colwellia sp. BRX8-9. Next base: position 118,888 of record NZ_JACGVN010000006.1, on the reverse strand, counting down.
GAGCTATAAAAAAACAAAGGATCAACAACAGTTTACAGGGCATTATTAACTAAAATCCTTTATCTAATGATCAGTAGAGTGATCAGCCATAACCTATAAATTTATCTATTACTTATAGGTTTTCGTTACGGTTCAACAAATTATTCATAATAAAGGTTTACAAGCATAGTTCAACGCTTATAATGAATTTAGAGTTTCTAAAACTCGAAAAGGGCAAATCTAGTGAAAGCTAGAGACGCAAAGTTACCGGTCTAAGGGGAAACCTAGGATAGCGGAACTGCCAAGTATAGATATAGTGGGGGCTTGTCTTTATTTTGAACAGTTTGCTTTCGGTATACTTTGCGGTCCTTCCCTTCTTTTTAATTATTTTCTGTCATATATTACCTTCATTTAAAATACTATATAACTAAACATATGTTTTTTATAGACAAAAAATATATGTGGTACTTTACTTGTTTATACTAGAAAATGGTCTATTGATATTATTAATTGGGTGTGCAAATTGAGATGGAACAATGAAATATCATGATTCCATAAAACAAGCTGAACTAAAAATGAACATGGCCGTAAAACAATTACAGCGGTGGTTTTTACCTGTCAGCCCAATTAATTATTCGGTTAGCTACGAATATATTAATAAAAAAAACATTCTTCTTAATACTGCCATTGAAAATAAACTTGCCACGGGTAAAAAGCTTGATGATTTTTTCATTGAAGAAAACTATCGTCAATTCATTTTAGGCCAAAGTAAATTCAGAGATGAACTCATTGACGACCTAGATGACGTTGTCACCCATGTTGAAAAAAACAGCCAAAAATCATCGCAGAGTATTAATAAACTGATTACCACGCTAGACGGCAATATTTCTGATCTACAATCTGCCGATAAAGAAAAAATAGTCGTTGCGGTAAATAGCATTCGCCAGGCATCTAAAGCCTTTAAACTACACCAACAAAAATTTGCTGAACATATTTCTTTTACCCGTAAAAAGACCCAGGCGTTAAAAGTTGAATTAAAAGAAGTACGTGAAGAAATTTACATGGATCCACTTACCGGTCTTTATAATCGTAAAGCTATGTCTAAGCATTTAGATTTATGGCTAACAGAAGATCCAAGTCGGCAAGTTGCCGCAATTGTCGTCTGTGTTGATCAAATTTCAGAAGTTAATCTGCAATTCGGTCATTTAATTAGTGATGTTCTCTTATCAAAAATAGCCAGTAAAGTGAGTAGTTATGTTGATGGCAGCGGTCTACCAATACGTTCAGGTGGCGATGAATTTTTAATTCTGTTACCTGATATTGACAAAGAAAGTGCTCGAGAAATTGCCAGTAAAATAACACATGGCGTTGAAAAGCTGCGCTTTGTTAGTAGTAAGTCTGGTATTAGATTACCTCAAATGACATTGTCTACTGGTGTAGACACCTTTAATATTGCTGAAAATGCCAGCAGTATCTTAAAAAAATCACGCCTGTTACTACCCGATTTATACAAAAAAAATAATACATTAAGTTCTTAATCACTCAACAAGATACTTTTTGCTTGATGACATTTTTCTCTCGCTGATATTTTCACTTCAATAAATAATATCAGTGATAGTATGCCCAACTTTACTCAATATAATCAGTAATAATCTTAATATACTCGGTGGTAAATCAAAGAAGATTACATTGCGAGTGCTTAGCTAAAAATAGTCGACGACAGCCTCCTTGTTTTCTCATATACTGAATGCAGTGTAAAATTCCTAACGACTAAGAGAGAAATAATTTATGAAAAAAATTACTTTAGCTGTTGCTGCTACTTTAATGATGGCGTCTCCTGTTTTTGCTGGTGATGCTGCTGCTGGTAAAGCAAAAACTGGTATGTGTGCTGCTTGTCATGGTGCTGCTGGTATCTCTGCGGTACCTATGTACCCAAACCTTGCTGGTCAAAAAGAAGCTTATCTTGCTAAACAGTTGAAAGACTTTAAAGCGGGTAAACGTAAAGATCCTGTTATGGGACCTATGGCTATGGGTTTAAGTGATGAAGATATCGCAAATATTTCGGCTTATTACGCTAGTTTAAAATAAACTCAGTAGTTATTGTTGAACCTGGTTCATCAAAAATAATATTAAAAAACGCTCAATTGAGCGTTTTTTGTTTTAAGCATTATGCTGTTGAATAACTTGCAAAAAGTCATGTCCATAACGGGCAAGTTTTGTATCACCAATACCATTAATATTTAGCATTTGCTGTGATGTTTTTGGCTTTATACGCGCAAGCTCTGACAACGTTGCATCATTGAAAACAATGAATGGCGCAATATCCTCTGCATCTGCAATCGTTTTACGCAAACTTCTTAATTTAACAAATAAGACACGGTCATAACGTTTATCGGTTTTATCTTGTTGCCAATAACTCGCTTTTTGTAACCTTGGTGAAGCTAACATTAAGGGTTCATCCCCTTTCAACACCGAGCGCGATGCTTGTGTTAAAAATAACGCAGATTGTTGAGAAATATCTTGCTGTAAAAATCCCAAATGAATCAATTGTCTAATAATAGCAAACCAATATCCCGGAGTTTTACTTTTACCGATAGCGAAAGTTGACACTTTTTCATGCTGCAGTTGCCTAACTTTTTCGGTTAACTCCCCTCTGAGCACTTGCACAACATGTTCAATATCACCTTGTTGCTGGATACGAAACACACAAGATAAGACTTTTTGTGCCGCTTCAGTAGCGTCAAATTGAGTGGGTGGATCTAAACAAATATCACAGTTACCACATTTTTTAGTGGTAAATTCTGCAAAATAATTAAGTACAACTTGTCGACGGCAGGTTTGAGCTTCAATAAAGCCTTTTAACGCTTGAAAACGCTGTTGTTCAACGTTCACCCTTTCTTCATTATCACCATCAGCTATATACTTGGTAATGCGTTCTACATCTTTTTCATCATACAAAAATAACGCTTCTGCCGCTAAACCGTCTCGGCCAGCACGGCCAATCTCTTGATAATATGACTCGAGTGTTCTTGGAGGTTCAAAATGAATCACAAAGCGGATATTTGATTTATTGATGCCCAATCCAAAAGCTACGGTGGCAATAACCACTTGAATATTATCTTTGGCAAAACCATCTTGGACAATATTGCGCATCTCTGTTTCCATGCCAGCATGATAGGCAGAACAATTTATACCCGCACTTGCTAACATTTTAGATAATTTCTCAACTTGCCAGCGGCTACTACAGTAAACAATGCCGCAATCATCACCACGCTTTTTAATGTAGCGTAACACCTGGTGATCGCCCTTATATTTATCCGCTAAGGTAAAACGAATATTAGGCCGGTCAAAGCTATCAAGATGAATATAAGGATCAGTCAATGCGAGTTGAAGAAGAATATCTCTTCGGGTTGTAACATCGGCAGTTGCTGTTAACGCCATAACCGGTACCGATGGAAATCGTTGTTTAATTGTATGAAGTTGTGTGTATGCCGGCCGAAAATCATGTCCCCATTGTGAAATACAATGTGCTTCGTCAATAGCAAATAAACTTATCTGTATGCTTGCCAAGCGTTGCATAAAATAATAATTTTTTAAACGCTCTGGAGCTATGTATAACAACTTAAGCTCACTACGAGATAAGCGCTCAAAAATATCATTGATTGTTTCTTGATCTAAACTCGAATTAACAAAAGCCGCTGAAATACCTTGTCGAGTCAAACCATCAACTTGATCTTTCATTAAAGCTATTAAGGGTGAAACAACGATGGTTATTCCTGGTAATAATACGGCAGGCAGTTGATAACACATCGATTTACCACCACCCGTTGGCATAAGTACTAAACTGTCTCGACCTTGAAATAATTGCTGAATAATTTCTAATTGTCCGCTTCGAAAAGTTTGATAACCAAAATGATGCTTTAACGCATCTTCAAGCTGAGCTTGTGAGACTGTGGGGGGAGCTTTTAGCAACGGAGTAAACTTTATTAAACGACAATTATTGTTATTTTACCCCAGCCACAAAAAAAGTCGAGAGCACTATTTTAGTATTTATTGAATGCTTAGAAAGATAAGTGCTAAGCTACAATGAAGACATTAGACCAGTTAGAAGAATCTGCTGGTTAAATTGGAAGGATTATGACAAATAATTTAGATGAAAAACAAATGATTGAGCAACTTACTCATTTTTGGTCACACAGCCTTCCCTTTAATAAATTACTGGGCCTAACCGTTAGTAAATTTGATTGTAATACCTCTGAAGTACGTTTTTTATGGCAAGATAAGTTAATGGGCAACCCATTACAGAAAACGCTACATGGTGGTGTCACTGCATCAGCCCTTGATTTTGCTGGTGGTGTTGTCGTGGCAGCGAATATGATTGAACAACTTGAGCACAAAACACCAACAACAATTCAACAAAGTTTGAGCTGCCTAGGAACGATAGATCTGCGTACCGATTATTTACGACCAGGTCGTGGTGAGGAGTTTATCGCTACAGCTCATATTATTCGTAGTGGCAATAAAGTCGCGGTTGCTCGCATGGAATTACATAACGAAAAAGGTGACCACATTGCTTTTGGCACCGGTACTTATCTAGTTGGTTAATATTCACCCGTTAATTTTTAAAGTGCTGGCTTTGTGTTCATACGATAGCTAGATTCAGGTCTATTTAAAAACGTACAACAGATATTCATTGTAAATGAGTAGTTATTAGCTAATTAAAGTGAATAACGTTAGCAAAAGTATTATCAATATACAGCCGACAGTTTGCGGTTATCGAACAAGTAAAGCGCTGAAATTAAAATCATTGTGTTATAATTCGGCTCTTTATTTTTGCTGCTAAAGTTTACTGAAAATCATGACTGTAACTGATAACAAAGACCGTAATGGCGTAATTAACGCGATTAGTGCTTATCTGCTTTGGGGTTTAGCGCCCATCTATTTCAAATTAATTTCTTCTATCAGCCCTGATGAAATTATGGTTCATCGTATTATTTGGTCGAGCCTACTGTTATTTCTAATCGTTATCATCAGTAAAAGATTTCGGGTATTAATCGATACACTCAAACAACCTAGGTTATTGGCTAAACTTGCCTTATCCGCTACTTTTCTATTAGTAAATTGGTTTTTATTCATCTGGGCGATAAATAATGATCATCTACTAGACGCGAGTTTAGGTTATTTTATCAATCCTTTATTTAGTGTCGCACTCGGTGTTATTTTTTTAGGTGAGCGTTTGCGAAAAATGCAGAAGTTTGCCGTTGCGCTGGCATTATGTGGCGTGTTAATTCAACTGGTTGCATTAGGTTCATTACCGGTAATTTCATTAGCACTTGCTGGAACGTTTGGTATTTATGGCTTGTTACGTAAAAAAATGCACCTTGATTCTTTTGTTGGTTTATTAATTGAATCAAGCATGATGCTACCGCTCGCGATTGTTTATTGGTTGTTATTTGTTAATACTAATACCGCTAACATGTTTGAAAACAGCTCAAATTTAAACCTGCTATTGATCGCTGCAGGCGTAGTTACTACAGCGCCACTGTTATGTTTTACTGCTGCGGCAAAGAGATTAACATTATCAACGCTAGGTTTTTTTCAATACATTGGACCCAGTATTATGTTTTTTTTAGCAACCTTCTATTATCAAGAAACATTGCAACCTGCTAAATTAGTCACCTTTGCTGCGATTTGGTTAGCTTTAGTTATTTATAGCCTTGACTCACTAAAAGCCAGAAATGAAAAACGTAAATTAGCATTGAATGAAGGATTAAGCCGTTAATTGTATTACCGGGATTATATCTAAGGTTGGTTAAGTACTGGCCTTAAGCTTTTTTGCCAGAGTAAGCTGAACACTAGAAACTTGTGCTAGTTTACTTTCAAGCTTTATTGGCAGGGTGATCTGAAAACTAGACCCTAGTGCTAGTTTACTTTCAATCTTGATCTTATCTTGTAGTTTTTAACTGTTAGCAATGCTGTAGAGACTATTTAAAAAGACGATGTCATTTAGTTAAGTTAAGTATTGGCTTTAAGCTTTATTGGCAGGGTGATCTGCAAACTAGACCCTAGGGCTAGTTTACTTTTAATTTTGATATTGCCTTGTAGTTTTTGACATATAATATTATAAACAATATTCATTCCTAAGCCAGTACCGCCAGAATTTCTTTTGGTGGTGAAGAAAGGTTCAAAAATATTATCTAGCACATGTTGAGTCATGCCATGGCCATCATCTTTAAAGACGATAACAACATGACCATCTTGGGTTTTCGTTAAGTCGATCGCAATATTGCCTTGTGCTTTATTTTCAAAAGCGTGCTTTAACGCATTCGTGACTAAATTTGTTAGTACCTGCGCTAACGCTCCAGGAATGGTGGTTATTTTCAATTCACTTTCACCGCTATATTGATAACTCACCCTAAAGCGCTTCATTTCTGCCGATAACGTTGACATGACCTCTTCAATATAACTGACTAAATCAATTTCTCGCTCTTCACCCACCATTTGATCTGCTGCGACTTGCTTGAAGTTATTCAACAACTCAATAACACGCTCCAAAGCGTTAGTATTCAAGTTAGAAGCCTTCTCCATACCATTAAAGTAATGTTGCATTGCCGTGCGGGTTAAGTTGCCTGTTTCAAAGTTTTTACGAATCTTTAGGGTACTTTCTAACGCTGAACTTGTTGATGTTACCGCAATACCAAGTGGGGTATTAATTTCATGGGCAACTCCTGCAGTTAAGGTGCCTAACGACGCCATTTTTTCAGATTGAATTAATTGCTTTTGCATCTTTTGTAAATTTTCGAGCGTACGAGTTAATGTTCGTGTTGTCTGCCTATTTTTAACAAAAAGTACGACCACCAATCCTGAAATCACTACTAACAGGGTAAGAAAGGACGCCATTACAATCAAATAAAGTCGCTGTTTATCAATGCGTTCTTCGCGATTATCTAACTCTTGATTTTTTTTATTTAATTGCATGCCTTGAAAACTTATTTGTTGCTGTTGCCGTTGCAAAATATCTTTATTAGTCAATATTTTTTCAGCCATAGCCCTATTTTCTTGTTCTTTATTGACAACCGAGCTTTGCTGGTTCTCTAAGTTTGTTTTTGCTACTTTTAACTGGGTTGCTACTTGCTGTAATTGCAGCTCTTTGGTTTTTATCGAGCGTTGCTGTTGTTCAGTATCTATCTTTAGGATATTTAGCTCTTGCTGACGCTTACCCGCCATTTTTTCTTGCTGTGTTAAATTCTTATTTAAGGTATTAAGCTTTTCTTTTGCTGAGGATATTTGATTTTCTTGATCGGTTAACTTTTGGTTCAACCTTGCTTCACGCGCCCTAATGACTTGTAATGCCAACTCTGTTTCTCTATACAAGGTAGCCACCTGAAGTTCAGTCCCCCCTGACAATAATAATTCAGCAGACATCACCAACCCCTCAAAGACAATATTTGATTTATTCACTTCAAAATCTATCGCAGAATTTTCAGCATCGTTAACTAGGTTGATCATCACATTATGCTTATCAATACTGTTATCAGTAATTAAAAGTGTGCTGCTACTGCGGAGAATGGCAGCAATATCGGCTATTTCAGTATTGCTATTGGCCGCAGTAAAAAACAAGTCAGTTTGTTTACCCGCTTCGATATTTTTTATGACAATAACTTTGATTGGCTTGTTTCTAATGACACGCTTAGCTAAGGTGTTATTAAGCAAAGCAGCAAAAGTATCATCACCATAAACACCGATAACAAATTGCTGTTTGTTATTTTCATTTTGCCAGCTAACATGTTTAATAAAATTGTAAATATAAGCGGCTTTAACTTGCTCACTATCAATTTGCTGGGCAAAAATTGAGTTTGAGGTGCTAATAAAAAAACAAAACAACATCAGCAAATGTTTGCTCATGAGCATTATTTTTTTCTTCATTTAGTGCACCCTGTTGTTAAAATAGTTTAACCACTTTACTTTTTTTTATAAAAAAAAGCACCTTTAAGTTAATTCAAGATCGGCATTACTTTAACATCTACATTTTAACTAAAGCGTTAATCATCGACGCCAAAAAGACTCAATTGATTGCGGCCATTTTCTTTAGCATTATAAAGCGCACTTTCCGCTTGATTCAGTTGTTTAGCAAACGTCTCTTTACTATTACAAACTAAGCCTATGCTGATGTTAAAGGCAATATGGTGCTCTTCAAAAGTTAGCTGAGAAACAGAAATGTCTCGACGAAGATCGTCTAATTTAGTGTAAAGTTGATCCTCATCAGTACCGTACATTAAGACGGCAAACTCCTCACCACCTAAGCGGGCTAGCAAACCTGATCCTAGATGTTTACGCATATATAATGCCAGTACTTTTAAGACATGATCGCCAGCATCATTTCCGTAGTTATCATTGATTTTTTTGAAAAAATCAATGTCGAGCATAGCAACACAATAAGGCATGTCTCTTTTAATATATTGCGGTACCAGTTGTTCTGCTTTAGAGAAAAAAGCCCGTCTGTTAGGTAAGTCGGTTAAATAGTCTACGTTTGCTGCTTTTTGTATTTGTTCAATATTGTTTAAATTCTCAATATTTTGGGTAATTCGACAATAAAACTCTTCTGGGCAAAAAGGTTTACGTAAAAAGTCATCCGCACCATTTTTAATAAAGCGTGCCGAATGCATACCGTTGTCTGCTCCAGATATACCAATAATAGCGAGTTGATCACGACTATAAATTTTACGGATTTCATTAGTTAATTCGATACCGTCCATGATAGGCATTTCCAGATCGGTGATCACCAATTTAATGTCTTTGTGCTGCTTTAAGCGTTCTAGCGCTTGCACACCATCATTGGCTAAATAAACATTAAAGTTGCGGCGTTTTAAGAGCTGAGAAACATAATTTCGAGCCGCTAAAGAATCATCAACAACAAGAATACCTGTGCTGCTGTTGGTTATTTGCCAATGTAAAATACGTTTTAAATAAAGGAAAGCTTGGCTATTCTCTTTAGGGATATAGTCAACAACGGGCTGAGCAAGTATTTGCTGTCGAGTCGTCTCATCCATTTTACCTGTCATAACGACACTTGGAATACCATGAGAGAGCACACAAGCTATTGCTTCGCCATTGGGAGCATCTGGTAAGGCATAATCTATAGTGGCTGCAAAAAAATCATTTTTGCCCTGTAAAATTTCTTCTACTTCAGCAAGTGTGGTAGCAATAGTTACCTGATAATTTAATGCCTCGCCAATTTGCTTAATAACACGAGCAATAGGCTTACTGTCTTCTACTACGAGTAACTGCATTGACATATAATTTCATACCTTATTTTTATAATGGCATCACATGAAAGAACCAATTATTTTCATGTGATATTAAACGTTGGCTTGTAAGTTAGCATAGGCGACCACCAGCCATTTACTACCTACACCAGCAAAATTAACTTGAATACGACTTTGAGCTCCAGAACCTTCATAATTTAAGACAACGCCTTCGCCAAATTTAGCATGAACGACTGACTGTCCTAAACTAAAGCCGCTGTTCTCAAACGTTTCCAGTGTAAAAGTCGAAGAAAACTTACCTTTAGTTGATGGACGAGTCACTTGGTTTTGTAGTCTTATTTCTTCGGTACACTCAGGAGGTAATTCACGTAAAAAGCGACTGGCTTTATGGAATTTTTCTTGTCCATAAAGTCGACGGCTTTCTGCATGACACAAGTATAGCTTATTCATAGCACGTGTCATGCCGACGTAACATAAACGCCTTTCCTCTTCTAAACGTCCTATTTCTTCTACTGATTTTTGTGAGGGAAACATTCCCTCCTCTAAGCCGGCAATAAACACTAATGGAAACTCTAAACCTTTCGCAGAGTGCATAGTCATTAACTGCACAGCGGGTTCATAATCATCGGCTTGTGACTCGCCAGCCTCAAGGGCAGCATGGGTTAAAAATGAGGTGAGTTTTGTTTGTTCTTCTATTAACTCGGGGTCCGCTTCGAAGGTCTGACAAGCGGTAACAAGCTCATTTAAGTTTTCTATTCTTGCCTCGGCACGTTCACCTTTTTCAGCTTGATACATGGCTTTTAAACCACTGTGTTGAATAACATAGTTGGCCTGTTGGTCGAGGTCAAGGTGGCTAGAGTCATCTTCGAGGGTGTCGATAATATTAATAAAATTTTGAATGACTTTCGCACTTCGTCCTTTCAATTCATCATTTTTTAGCATGAATTGACACGCTTGCCATAATGTCATTTCTAAACTGCGCGCAGCGTCACGTATTAACGATAGGCTGGTATTACCAACGCCACGTGTTGGGGTATTAATAATACGTTCAAAAGCCGCATCATCATCGCGATTATTTAATAAGCGTAAGTAAGCAAGTGCATCCTTAATTTCTAAACGCTCAAAGAAGCGTTGACCACCATAAATACGATAAGGTAAGCGACTCTGCAAGAGCGCTTCTTCGAGTAAACGAGATTGCGCATTACTGCGATATAAAATAGCGACATCATCTAAGCTGCCTTCTTTACGCCAATCCGTAATTCGACCCGCAATAAAGCGAGCTTCATCTATTTCGTTGAATGCCGTATAAATAGATATTTTTTCGCCCGCTTCATCTTCGGTCCATAACTTTTTACCTAAGCGGTTATTATTATTGGCGATAAGTTTATTAGCCGCATTAAGAATATTGGCTGTGGAGCGATAATTCTGCTCTAAACGGATAGTTTTCGTGTCGTCAAATTCATTGAGAAAACGCTGAATATTTTCAATTTTTGCGCCACGCCAGCCATAAATTGATTGGTCGTCATCACCAACAATCATCACCTTACTCGATGCATTACCCAGAATATTTAACCAGGCGTATTGAATGGCATTAGTATCTTGAAATTCGTCGACTAAAATATGCTTAAAACGTTGCTGATAATGGGCAAGCAAAACGGGGTTATTCAACCAAAGTTCATGAGCACGCAATAATAACTCGGCAAAATCGACTAAACCGGCTCGGTCACAAGCTTCTTGATATCCTTGATAAACTTTAACAAATGTTTGCTCAGTGGGATCATCGTAAACCTCTATGTGCTGTGGACGAATGCCTTCATCTTTTTTTCCATTGATATACCACTGCATCTGCTTGGGTGGCCAACGTTTTTCGTCAATACCTAACGAACGTACGATGCGCTTAACTAAGCGCAGTTGATCATCTGAATCAAGTACTTGAAAATTTTGTGGTAATTTAGCTTCTTGAAAATGCATACGAAGTAAGCGATGGGCTAAACCATGGAAAGTACCGACCCACATACCATGAACGTTACCCTCAACTGTTTTTTCAACACGCACTCGCATTTCTGCTGCTGCTTTATTGGTAAAAGTAACGGCTAAGATACTATGAGAAGAGGCGTTTTCAACTTGCATTAACCAGGCAATACGTTGCACTAACACCCGAGTTTTACCACTTCCTGCGCCAGCTAATACCAACATATTTTGTAGTGGAGCGGCGACAACATCTCGTTGTTTTTCATTGAGTGACTCAAGTAGTTCAGAAACGTCCATAACGAAAAAATAACCTTAGAAAAGTAGAAAGTAAGTATAGATAAAATTATAACAAGTGACACAATTCGCTAATATCTGCTAGCTCAATATTAGGTAAAACAGTTAGTGGTTTGCCAACATCATAGCAGGAAATCCATGCGGTTTGGCAGCCAGCATCGATAGCACCTAAAATATCAGAGCGACCACAATCACCAACATGTAATAGTTGTGACGGTTTTATTATTAATTTTTCGCAAGCTTCAACAAACATATCTGCTGCGGGCTTTTGCCGTAGTCGTTGATTTTTATTTAAAGCTGTTGTTGATAAATCCCCGGCATGAAATCGATAGCTAAAGTAAGCTGAAATACCTATTTTATCAGTATCAACATTGCCGTTACTGATGGCCACCAAGGGATATTTTTTTTGTAAGCTTTGCAATAATTGATGCACAGCTTCTGGCACCACAAAATCACTGCGTTGTTGAACAAAATAATCTAACGCTTTTTGTGCTTGGTCACTCGCAATGTCATCAGCTAAACCCAATGCTTTCATGCCTAGGGTGTAAGTGGCTAAACGTATATCACCCACATGGTGTATTAATTGTGGATTCGCGGCTATGGCTTGCTCGCGAAAAGGTGACCAAAACCGGTAATCAAAAAGAGTATTTTTTGTCGCATGAGTGGCGATGATCTGTAATGAGAAAAGTGCCGAAAAATAAGCAACCATTTTGGCATCTGTTGCCATCATTACCGGATAATTACTATACAGGGTATCATCAAGGTCAAAACTAATGGCTTGAAAGGGGGCTAAGCGACGATAAAATTTCATTGTCTGTGTTATTTATACAGTTGTTGAAAAAGTAATTTTGCCACCAGCTTTCTAAATTGACTAAGCAATAAAGTATCCATGCGTGGATCAAAGTGGTCGGCGTCGGCACTGCTTATTGCCATAAAACCAATGTCATCATTAATATGATTTAGCTTAATTAAGACCACAGAGCCTTCTTGATGTTGCGAAAAAATAAGTTCTTGCTCGCTTTTTTGTAAGCGCCCAAAATAATAATCATCTTTGGATAAACGATTATTCATCACCCCTGCACAATCGTTTTTAACGATGCTAGCATGGTCAACCTCAGTATGCTCTTTTAACCAGACTTTCAAACCCGATAATGACAATAATTCTGTGGTTGCTTGATACAAACAATCAAGCAACTCAGGTGCGGAGCTGCAATCTAACAAGCGTAAATACAAGTCGCTATACAAAGCAAAAAGCTGTTCATTATGGTTAGCTATCGCCATAAGTTGAGTGATTTCTTCTTCTAGACCATGAATTTTTTGACGTTGCTGGCTTTGTTGTCTTTGCACTAACGAGACGGTGCCACGATTAACATCGGATAAACGTAGACTAGTGATCAGCTCAGGATTACGATTAAAAAATTCTGGGTTATCATGTAAGTAATCAACAATGAGATCATCCGTTAAACTTACTTCATCTAATTGCATTGGGGTTGAGTCGTTCAAATTAATTCTCTATATCTTGAATAGTTAAATAAGCTAACTTTATGCTGATTATAAATTTAATTGCCCGTCAAATACATGTACGGCTGGGCCAGTCATTTTGACTGAATTACCCGGTCCTTTCCAATAAACCTTTAAGTTACCGCCCGGTAATTCCACCGTAACATCTCGACCTAATTTATTTTGTATTTGGCCAATAACTACTGCTGCACAAGCACCACTACCACAGGCTAACGTTTCAGCTGAACCACGTTCATAAACACGAAGTTTAATATAGTCAGGGGCAACAATTTCCATAAAGCCAACATTCACTTGCTGGGGAAAGCGTTCGTGATGTGACAAGGCTTTACCTAACGTCTCAACAGGAGCCTCATCAACCGAGTCAACTGTCAGCACACAATGCGGATTACCTAAAGAAACCACGCCACACAATACGGTATCTTCATCACTGCGAAGAATGTAAGTACCTTCTACTTTTTGGGCAGTAAATGGAATCTGGCTTGGTTCAAACTTAGGTGTTGGCATATTCACTGAAACGTTACCATCGCGCTCAACAAATAAGGTCATCTTGCCTGACTGTGTCGACACCTTAATTTTATTTTTATTCGTTAAGCCTTTTAAACGCACAAATTTAGCAAAACAACGAGCACCATTGCCACACTGCCCAACTTCACTACCGTCGGCATTAAAGATGCGATAATGAAAATCTAAATCGGGATCGTACGGTGGCTCAACCACTAACACTTGATCAAAACCGACACCGAAATTACGATCGGATAACTGCTTTATTTGCTCATTAGACAAATAAACATTCTGGGTAACATTGTCTAGTACTAGGAAGTCATTACCTAAACCGTGCATTTTTGAAAAATTAACTAACATTTACTTCCCATATTCAATTTGATACTTATTTTGGTAACAAAGACTCGCCTTGCCATAATTGCTCAAGTGTTTCCCGAGCACGGATCAAATGATTTTCTTCACCATCGACCATAATTTCAGCCGCTTTTGGGCGACTATTATAATTTGAACTCATCGAAAAACCATAGGCACCCGAAGAGCGGATCGCTAAGAGATCACCGGCCACGATACTTAGTTCTCGAGCTTTACCCAGAAAATCACCCGTTTCACAAATAGGACCAACAATGTCGTAAGTTTTTTTACTGGTGAGTTCATTTTTTTCAACTTCGATAATCGCTTGCCATGCTTGATAAAGCGACGGACGAATTAAATCATTCATCGCGGCATCAACAATCGCAAAATGTCTATCTTGATTCGTTTTTAGTAATTCAACTTCGGTCACTAAAATTCCGGCATTAGCCATAATGGCACGACCGGGCTCATAAATCAGCGTAATATCACGATCAGCTAACTTATCCGCAATCGCTTTCGCGTATTCATTAGGATGAGGTGGCGTTTCGTCGTTATAACATACGCCTAAACCACCGCCAACATCGATATGCGATAAGGCAATATTGACCTCTGCGAGGCGGTCAACGAGTGCTAGTACTCGGTCAAGTGCGTCTAAAAAGGGTTGTACTTCAGTTAACTGCGAACCAATATGGCAATCAATGCCCTTTACCGCAATATTCGATAAACTATTGGCGTGTTGGTAAAGCTCAAAGGCATCATCAATGCTAATACCAAATTTATTTTCTTTTAAGCCTGTTGATATATAAGGATGCGTACCAGCATCTACATCAGGGTTTACTCTTAAAGAGACCGGTGCAGTCATTTTCATGCGCTCGGCTACCTGCTGAATACGCGTTAGCTCTGCTGCTGATTCAACATTGAAGCAGTAAATACCCTTTTCTAAGGCAAAAGCAATTTCATCTGACTTTTTGCCAACGCCCGAAAACACCACTTTGCGGGCATCACCGCCGGCTTGTAATACACGAGCAAGTTCGCCTTTTGAAACGATATCAAAACCACTACCTAAACGTGCCATCACATTGAGTACGGCAATGTTACTGTTGGCTTTCACCGCATAACACACTAAATGTGGTTTATCACCGGCCGCTTGGTCAAACGCATGCCAGTGGCGCTCAATAGTCGCTCGTGAATATATATATAACGGCGTACCATGTTGCTTAACAAGTTGAGTAACGGCACAATCTTCAGCATACAGAGAAGTGTTTTTGTAATTGAAAAAATCCACGATTAATTTTCCTGCGATTTTGGTGCTGGTGAGTTTTGTTTTGGCTGTGTATTAGCGTGTTCAGTTTGCTGCTGTACTTTTACTTGCACAGATTTTTGCGTTAGTGGACCTTTAATTCCACATCCACTTAAAAGCACTGATATAATAAAAAACGCTAAAATAATTGAATTTTGTTTACGCATACTTGATTTATTCGATTTTTTTCTCATGATAGACGTTTTATAATCTCATGACCAACAAATAGCTAGCAAAGATGAATAAATTTCATTGCGCTAGAAAAGGAAGCATTAATGAACGACAGCCAATACAATTTACTTGCCGATGAAATTATTCTTCAAATAGAAGAAGCCATTGAAGATTGTGGTACCGACATTGATTATGAGGGTGTGGGTGGCATGTTAACACTGACCTTTAAAAGTGGCAGCAAAGTCATCATTAATAAACAAGCACCCTTGCAGGAAATATGGGTAGCAACTAAATTTAATGGTCATCATTTTCAGTGTGAAGATGGCCAATGGACAGACAAACGTGGTGGTGGCGAACTTTGGCAATTCTTATCAAAAGCGATCAGTATTCAGGCCGACACCGAAATAACTATTAGCGCAGGATAATTTAATGAGCACAACAACCGTACGCATTGCCACACGTAAAAGTGCACTCGCTTTATGGCAAGCCGAATATGTAAAAGCACAATTAGAGCATTTCCACGCTGGCATTATTGTTGAACTTGTTCCCATGACCACCAAAGGCGATATTATTTTAGATACACCTTTAGCTAAAGTCGGTGGTAAAGGTTTATTTGTTAAAGAACTCGAAGTTGCCATGTTAGAAGACCGTGCTGACATCGCGGTTCATTCAATGAAAGATGTCCCCGTAGAATTTCCTGAAGGGCTAGGCTTAGAAGTAATTTGTCCTCGTGAAGACCCTCGTGATGCCTTCGTCTCCAACACCATTAACAGTTTAGCCGAACTGCCACAGGGTGCTGTTGTTGGTACCTCAAGTTTACGTCGTCAATGCCAAATTAAAGCCATGCGCCCAGATTTAGACATTCGTGATTTGCGCGGTAACGTAAATACCCGTTTAAAAAAATTAGATAATGGCGAATATGATGCCATTATACTTGCCGCAGCCGGATTAATACGTTTGGCGATGCCTGAGCGAATTCAAGAGTTTATTGAACCCGAGGTCATGTTGCCAGCAAACGGACAAGGTGCTGTCGGAATTGAATGTAGAACGAACGATGAAACCCTTAAAGCTTTACTTGCGCCATTAGGTTGTGAAACTACCCGTATTCGGGTGTTAGCAGAACGAGCGATGAACCGCGCTTTAGAAGGTGGTTGCCAGGTCCCTATTGGGAGCTACGCTGTTATTCAAAACAATGGCCAAGTTTTTTTACGTGGTTTAGTGGGCGCAACTGACGGTAGTGAAATACTGACCAGTGAAATAACTGGTGATAGTAAAAATGCTGAACAACTAGGTAATACACTGGCTGAGCAACTCCTTGAAAAAGGCGCTGATAGAATATTGCGTCAGGTTTATGCACAACAGTAACACACACGTTTTAATCACACGTCCTGAAAAAGTAGGACGTGCTTTAGCGCAACAGTTAAAAAGTATCGGCATTGACAGTCACTGCCAACCGTTCTTTGACTATCAATCACTTGCTTGTAAAATCACCACTAAAAAGCTCATCAAACAATATCCGCAAGCCATTGTTATTTTTGTTAGTGTCGCTGCGGTTGAGTTTGCTCATTGTGCTGTTGATTTTTCTCAATGGCAACAAAAACGCATTATTGCTATCGGTAGCGCAACACTAAACGCTTTAAAAGCAAAAGGGCTTAGTGCTGTTTCCCCTGAACTTCATACCAGTGAAGGTTTATTAACACTTAATATACTTGATGAAAAAACAATCAGTGGCGAAACCATTATTATTGTTCGTGGTGACGGTGGTCGAGAGCATATTGCCCAGCAACTCACCTTGCGAGGCGCCAAAGTTCACTATTTAGAAAGCTATAAAAAAGTCTGGCTTCCCGTCACGCAAAAACAGGTTCAACAATGGCGAAATCAGCGAATAAATTGTATTGTCATAACCAGTAACGCTTTGCTAGAAAGCATAGTACACTTAATAAAGCATTCAGAGAGTTATTGGCAAACTACTTGTTTATGGATTGTCGCTAGTGAGCGCATTGCCGAACAAGCGAAACAACTAGGATTACTCAATATCATTAATGCTAACGGTGCTAATGATCAAGCCATGCTTAGTGCAATCACTTCATATGGAAAAAATAATGACTGATAAAAAGCTAAACGAGTCAAATACTTCAGAAACAAAAGCGACTGACGAAAAGTCAGAGCAAGGTTTTTCAACTTCTATTTCACTAGCGTCAGCGACAACAGCATCCTCGAGTGAAGAACAGAAGTCCCCCGAAAAAAATAAAGCCTCCGCTGTGGTTAATGAGAAAAAACCAGCCATTAAAACCTCGGAAAAAAAAGCTAAATCACCGGTGGCGAATGATACAAAAATGAATAAACAAAAATTATCTAAGACTGCCGTAGTTTCCTTAATCATAGCTTTAGCAGCAAGTGTTGGTGTCGGCGGTTTATATTACTGGGATATACAACAACAAGCCCAGAGCAAAGCAGAGTTTTTACAACAAACTCAGCAAATTTTAGCCACTAGTGAGCAAAAAACCCAACAAAGTTTGGCCAGTAGTGAGCAAAAAGTTAAGCAGTTATTTGCTCAGCAACAAACCATGTTTTCACAGCGCTTAAACCGTGAGATTGCAACAATAACAACAGACAGCCAAGTTAAAATCGCTCAACTTGAAAAGACTGTTGAACGATTATCACAAAATCAACCCAGTGATTGGTTATTACACGAAGCAGAGTACCTTATTCGTATTGCCACTCGCACGATGTGGCTAGAGCAAGATACAAGAGCTGCAATTGGCTTGTTACAAGATGCGGATATGCGTCTCAAAGAACTTAAAGATCCGCAGTTTTTACCTATTCGTCAATTAATTCGTCAAGACATCGCACAGTTAACATTAATACCTGTTGTAGACAACGAAGAAACCGTTATGACCTTAATGGCGATGAGTCATCAACTGGCAAACTTACCCTTGGCTATGGTTAAAATTCCAGATAATGACAACAAGAGCAGTGATTTCACATTATCTGAAAGCACCAATGATTGGCGAGAAAACCTCGCTAAAACATGGCAAAAAATTCTTGCAGATTTTATTACTGTCCGCAGAAGTAGTGGTAATGTAAAACCATTAATGTCGCCACAACATCAACAAAACCTTATTGAGAACCTTAGCTTAAAGTTACAATTAGCTCAGTGGGCAGTGACAGAGAAAAAACAGAAAATTTATAATCAAACCTTAAATGACATTCAACTATGGTTAACAGAATATTTTGATATGCAAAAAGTTGAAAATCAAAGCTTTTATCAAGCTATTCAAAAACTAAAAGGTAAGATAATCACTTATGATTACCCCAGTACGCTTTTATCGCTAAAAGCGATGAGTAAAGTGCTAGCAGAAACGCCTTTAAAACCAACACTTGAACAATTAACGCCTCAAGTAATGCCTGATAAATTACCCGAGGGCAAAGAAAAAGCCCTAAATGGCTCATCTCAAACACCACCTGAAGAAGTTGCACCACAAGAGTCAAAAGTGCAGCCTAACAGCACGAATGAGGCCTTATAATGAAAAAATTAATACTGTGGATATTAATATTTTTTGCTGCGGTTGCTATTAGCCCACTACTAATAAATGAAAAAGGTTATATCTTAATTGCGATGGGCGATTTAACCATAGAATCAACCGTAGTAATGGCATGTATTATGTTAACGCTATTATTTATCGCCTTAGGGTTATCGATGACACTTGTGCGTGGCAGTCTACGTTTGGGTTTTGGCGGCTGGAACAAAATTGCTTTTGCTAATCGCCGTCGAGGTTTAAGGGACTTTAATCGCGGCATTGCTGCTTTTATTCTTGAAGACAACCAACAAGCAGAGCATTTGTTTGCTAAAGCGGCTGAACCCTCAAGATTTACTCATACGTCTTATCTATTGGCTGCTGCAGCATCGTCGAAACAATCGCTGCGATCAAACACTAATCACTACTTAGCTTTATTAGCACAAGAAGACAATGGCGTTAAAGGCTCTGGTTTAGAATCAGTACTCGTGACGATTAAGTTATTAATCTCTCAGGAAGACTTTGCACAGGCACGGGGTATTATTGATAAACATCACAAACAAATTGGTCATGATGCAAGGTTATTAAGCTTAGAGATCATCTTAAGCTTGCAAGAAAAACGTTTTGATTATGTGATAGAGCAACTTGTTTCAGCCCGTAAACAAAAAACTATTACGAATGAAAAAATAGCATTATGGGAAGCAAGCGCTTTCTATGGTGCTTTTAATGAAACAATACGCAAAGAAAATAACGATTCATTGGCACAGCGGTGGCACAAACTTACTCGAAAATTAAAACATAATGAAGTTATTCTCTGGGCTTATTGTCAAGTATTAGCCGAGCATAAGATCACTGAACCACTCAATAAAATATTATTACCCGTGATTAAAAAAGGCGCAGACGATACTTTTTTAAAGAATATTCGCCAGCTACCTATTTCGGCGACTGATGAATTAATCAGTGCCGTTCAAAAACAGTTACATAATGATCCTCACAGCGGAAAATGGTTAAGTTGTTTAGCTAATTTAGCCGCAAAATCTCAACAACTGCCGATGGCAGAAAAAGCCTTTAATAGCCTAATTAATTTAGCAGGTACACAATATGATGTTATTGATCTGCTGAATTTTTCTCAAGTATTAGAGCAGCAAGGCGAATATAAAAAAGCCAATCAAGTATTAAATAAAGCTTTAGGTCAAATTGGCAGCTTTAACAATAATACCTTAGTTATAAATAACGGAAACGAACAAAAATGAATTTAACAGTCGACTTTAGAAAACCTGAAATTGCCGGTGCTTTTGATTGGCAATTATGCCAAGAAATCAATGTAAAAAACGAGCAAGGCGATATTATTGCTAAAGCTGAAATTGAGCTAATCACCCTCAATAAACACCGTGATGCTGTTGGCTCTTATACTTTATTAGCCAACGAAGATACTGACTGGGAAATTCCACTTAACCTTTATTTTAAAGGCCAAAACCTTGAACAAGGCTTATGTGAACAATTAAGCATTACTGCTGAGACCAAAAAAGCTAAAACACATATTTTACTTGAAGCGATCAGTGTTCTGCCACAATATCGTAAACAAGCGATTGGGCAATACCTGCTTAAAGAAATTGTTAAACATCATCAAAAGGCTCAATCTATTACGGTCTTAAGTATGCCAATGCATCTCTTTGTTGATGCCGATGAATGTGAGGATGAAGGTATTAAAGCTTATTATCAAGCGGCTGATTTGCAAACTGAAAAAGTGGCGATAGATGATCTCACTCACTTTTTTACTAAAAGTGGCTTCGTTGAGTTTACTGTTGACGAAAGTTTACTGGCTGAGCCTTTACCCTATCAAATATTTGTTGCTAGCCCACAAAGTATATTAAAAGACTCAATCTAAAAATATTTTCAGCTTAAGCACATTATATCAAAAGCAAATAAAAGAGGCCTATTATGTTTAGCATTCACGGAGAATGGAAAATTGAAGTTCGTGGCAATGTTGTTGTGCAATGGTTTTCTGGCACTTGGAACGAAGAAGCTATTATTGCTTATGTTAAAGAGTTTCGTGCTAAAGCGAGCCCGCTTAAAGGTAGTCCTTGGGCTATTGTTTCTTCTTTTGAGGATTGGGAGTTAGGTGTTCCTGCAATTGATAAACATATTGAAGAACATTGCCAGTGGTTCAAGGACAATGGTTGCAGCAAAGATTGTCATATTTACACAAAGAGCGCAGCCAAAGAAATGCAATTAGAAAGGCTAATACCCCATACTGATGCGTCTTATGAACGGCAAGTGTTTACCAATGCTAAAGATGCATCAACTTGGTTAGCGAGTCATGGCTTTTTAATTGATGGTTTAAGTATCAATAGAATCGCGAATAAATAGCCACTTAATCTAGTCAGTCATTATAAAAAATAAAATAGTCATCGGCACCTACGCCATGATGACTATCTTCACAAAGCCCTATTTAATAAATACTAACGTACTAAGCATTCATTAAATAAGGTTCTCTACCTTGATGTTTGTTGCTACGTTTGAATGAACCTTTACCTTTTTTAGCCTGCACCACCTGCAGTTTATAAACTTTCGATGTGACAAGAGCCGCGAAAAAATTATCTTTGATTTTCCCTCGTCCTAAGTCTGTTGCTAAAGTATTTTGCAATACTTGACCCTGTTTATTTTTACTCATTAATTTTACTCTTCAATAATAAAAGCCATCGGTATGATGGCTTTATCGGTTATTCATTTAAAAACTTTATCTAATATTAAATATAGGCAAAAGCATCAGCAAACATATGTTCAACTAAGGCTCCTTGCGCTAAAAAGTCGGTGCGAACTGCGCCTACCATATCAAAACGTCCGGCCAAATAAATATCATAATCGGCTAAATTTTTAATATCTTTCATCACAACGTGGTGAACCATGCCAACTTGACCTTGCCAATTGTCATCAGGGTTCTCTACCACCGGGTGAAAAGTACCATTTTCTAGACCTGCAATAATTTTAGCTGTTTTTTCTAGTTCATAACAAGCACTTTGATCACGCAAACCCCAATAAACAGTAATCTTTCGCGATGACCTTTGTGACGCTAACAATTCATACATAGATTTTATATAAGAAAACCCTGTACCACCCGCCAAAAGTAAAAGCGGACGTTCGCTTTCACTGCGCAGCTGCGCATTGCCTAGTGGCATTTCTACAGTAACGGTATTATTGGCTTTAATATGTTCAATAACTTGCATTGGGTAACTGTCAGCACCTGAAGCACCAATTTGTAGTTCAATTAATTCAGCATTGGGTGCACTGGCAATAGAGAAAGGACGTTTATCATCCTCACTCATCACAAAATTTAAGTATTGGCCGGCTTGAAAATCGATTTGCTCACTTGGCTTTAATAGCACTTTATAAACAAACTCTGTCAGAGATGTTAATGATTCTACCTGACACTTAATTTTATTCATTTATTTAAACCTTTCATTATTCAGATCCTAAAACATGTTCAGGATAACAGTTACTAATTCTTTTTATCAGTTGTTGGAAATATATTAAGTTCATCCCAAATATTATCAACATCTGTTTTAACTTCTTCGGTCATCACGATAGGTTCACCCCATTCGCGATTTGTTTCACCTGGCCATTTATTTGTTGCATCCATACCCATTTTTGAACCTAAACCAGACACAGGAGATGCAAAGTCTAAATAATCAATCGGTGTGTTTTCAATTAATACTGTATCTCGACTTGGATCCATC
Organism: Colwellia sp. BRX8-9; assembly: GCF_014077245.1. NCBI lineage: Bacteria > Pseudomonadati > Pseudomonadota > Gammaproteobacteria > Alteromonadales > Colwelliaceae > Colwellia > Colwellia sp. BRX8-9. The sequence goes on along the minus strand of NZ_JACGVN010000006.1, from coordinate 96,279 downwards.
CGCGTGGTCATTGCCCAAATTACATCTTTCCAATCACGAGCATTAATATCATCATCACAAACAATAACGAACTTAGTATACATAAATTGACGTAGGAAAGACCAAACACCCATCATTACGCGTTTTGCATGTCCGGCATATTGCTTTTTAATAGTAACAATCGCCAAACGATATGAACATCCTTCGGGTGGTAAATAGAAATCCTGAATTTCAGGAAATTGTTTCTGTAAAATAGGCACAAACACTTCATTTAATGCCACACCTAAAATGGCGGGTTCATCCGGTGGACGGCCAGTATAAGTACTGTGATAAATGGGGTCTTTACGATGAGTAATATGGGTTACCGTCATCACAGGGAAGTTATCAACTTCATTATAGTAACCGGTATGATCGCCGTATGGTCCTTCTGGAGCAACTTCAGCGGGGTCTAGATAACCTTCTAAAATAATCTCAGCCGTCGCCGGTACTTCTAAATCGTTACTAATACATTTTGCCACTTCTGTTTTAGCACCACGTAGTAATCCAGCAAAAGCGTACTCTGATAAAGTATCAGGAACAGGCGTTACCGCGCCTAAAATAGTGGCAGGATCTGCACCTAAAGCAACAGAAATAGGGTATTTTTCACCTGGATTGGTTTGCTTAAATTCTTGAAAATCTAATGCACCACCACGATGTGATAACCAACGCATAATAATTTTATTTTTACTGATTAATTGCTGTCGATAAATACCTAAATTTTGACGTTCTTTATGGGGACCTCGTGTAACCGTTAACCCCCAAGTAATTAAAGGAGCAACATCACCTGGCCAACATTTTTGAATAGGTAGTTTATTTAAATCTACATCGGCACCCTCAATAATAACTTGCTGACACAACGGCTTTTTAATCATTTTTACCGGCATATTTAAGACTTGCTTATAAACCGGGATTTTACTTATCGCGTCTCGAAAACCTTTAGGAGGTTCAGGCTCTTTTAACATGGCAAGTAATTTACCAACATCACGTAAAGCACGCACATCAGGTTGTCCCATAGCCAAGGCAACACGATCAGGCGTACCAAATAAATTAGTTAGTACTGGCATGCCATGTGGTACACCATTTTTGTCGACGGGGTTTTCAAATAATAACGCTGGCCCCTCAGCACGTAGCGTACGGTCACTGATTTCGGTCATCGTTAAATCTGTAGAAATAGGCTGGGAAATACGCTTGAGCTGGCCTATTTTTTCCAACTGTTTTATAAAGTCTCTTAAGTCACTATATTTCATAAATTTAAATCACTCATCCGCTTAATAGTTTGACAGTGTTTTAAGCAAAAACGCCAGCTGTTATTGCTAACACTGGCGTTTATGTACAGGATGTACGGTATGTCGCAATCACACGGATGTGAATAAGCGACCAATAAACTATTTACGTTTCATAGAATCAAAAAATTCGTTATTCGTTTTAGTCATTGCTAGTTTGTCGATGAGGAATTCAATTGCACCAACTTCGTCCATTTCATGAACAATTTTACGTAAAATCCACATTTTCTGTAATTCTGCAGGTTTAGTGATCAATTCTTCACGACGAGTACCACTACGATTAATATTAATCGCTGGGAAAACACGCTTTTCAGACACTTTACGAGAAAGGTGTAATTCCATGTTACCGGTACCTTTAAACTCTTCGTAAATAACTTCGTCCATTTTAGAGCCGGTTTCTACTAGAGCTGTCGCGATAATCGTTAAACTACCACCGTGCTCAATATTACGCGCGGCACCAAAAAAGCGTTTTGGACGGTGTAAAGCATTGGCGTCAACACCACCGGTAAGAATTTTACCAGATGATGGAATAACCGTGTTATAAGCTCGAGCTAAACGTGTAATTGAGTCAAGTAGAATAACAACATCTTTTTTATGCTCAACTAAACGCTTAGCCTTTTCAATAACCATTTCAGCTACTTGTACATGGCGGTTTGCTGGTTCATCGAACGTTGATGCAATGACTTCGCCTTTTACCAAGCGCTGCATCTCTGTCACTTCTTCCGGACGTTCATCGATAAGCAATACCATTAACTCGGCATCAGGATGGTTATGAGCAATACTTTGCGCAATGTTTTGAAGTAATAATGTTTTACCCGCTTTTGGTGGAGCAACAATTAAACCACGTTGCCCTTTACCAATTGGAGAAGCCAAATCTAAAACACGTGCGGTAATATCTTCAGTTGAACCATTACCACGTTCCATGATTAAACGTTCATCAGGATGGATTGGGGTTAAATTTTCAAAGAGTATTTTGTTGCGAACATTTTCTGGCTTGTCGAAATTAACTTCTGCTACTTTTAATAACGCGAAATAACGTTCACCTTTTTTAGGTGGACGGATTTTTCCGTGAATAGTATCACCCGTTCGCATACTGAAACGGCGAATTTGACTCGGTGAAACATAAATATCATCAGGTCCTGCTAAATATGAGGAATCTGAAGAACGCAAAAAACCAAAGCCGTCTTGTAAAATTTCTAGAACACCGCCACCAAAAATATCATTATCGTTTTCGGCATGAGCATTTAATATAGCAAAAATTATGTCTTGTTTACGATTGCGGCCTAAATTATCAAGCTTCATAGATGCGGCAAGCTCGACAAGTTCGCTTATTGGTTTTTCTTTAAGTTCGATCAGGTTCATAGTGGGGTTCTTTAACTATTTATATTGAAGTGAGTTTGCCTGTTGGCATCATTGAAATTGGAGTTTGGTTTGAAATGTGGTTCATTAGAAAGCTAAATTTAGCACTAAAATTTAATCAGGTAAAGGATCAAAATTTGATCTATGGCTTTCTTCTTTAATTAATAAGCTAATATATACAAAAAAGGCTCGTAAATACGAACCTTTTTATGAAAACTTATAAATTATTATCAATAAACTCTTTTAATTGAGTTTTAGATAAAGCGCCAACCTTAGTATCAGCGACTGCGCCATCTTTAAATAACAATAACGTAGGAATACCACGAATACCGTATTTAGGTGGAGTAATTGAGTTTTGATCGATATTTAATTTACCAACAGTTACTTGACCTGCATATTCTTCTGCAATGTCATTTAATAAAGGTGCGATCATTTTACAAGGACCACACCATTCAGCCCAAAAATCGACTAATATAAGGCCTGAGGCGGTAATTACGTCAGTATCAAAACTGTCGTCTGTTAACTGAACAATTCTATCGCTCATTTCTATCTCCGTTAAATGGTGGCATTTTGCCAATTGGTGGGGATTATAACGCCATCATTATGAATTACCAACTTTGATCTTATAACTGTTGGCTATTTCTAACATTAATTGAGTATTTATGAATACATTTACTCGATACCGTTTTTTATTAACTATATAACCTGTTAAGCTGTGCGCATGAATAAAACACACTTAACTGAAACTAAGTTCTCAGAACTTAACCTCGACACTAAAGTTGTCGCAGGTCTTGACGCTATGGGCTTTGAGTATTGCACTTCAATTCAAGAGCAATCTTTACCCATTTTATTGAAAGGTACTGATATTGCAGGCCAAGCACAAACAGGCGAAGGTAAAACAATCGCCTTTTTAGCTGCAACCTTTCATCACTTATTACAAAAACCAGATCCAAAGCATAATCAACCTCGTGCCTTAATCATGGCACCAACACGTGAATTAGCCGTACAAATTCACCGTGATGCTAAAGAAATGGCAAAAAGCACTGGCTTACGCTTAGGCGTAGTTTATGGTGGTGAAGGCTATGAAAGCCAACGCTTAGAGCTTGAAGCTGGTGTAGATATTCTTATTGGTACCTGTGGTCGTTTGCTCGATTATATGAAACAAGGTATTTATAACCTAAACAATATCGAAGTTGTTGTGCTTGATGAAGCCGATCGTATGTTTGATCTAGGCTTCATTAAAGATATCAGATATATGTTTAATCGTATGCCTGCCGCTACAGCACGTTTAAGCATGTTATTTTCAGCAACCTTATCTTTTCGTGTAAAAGAACTTGCATTTGAACACATGAATGAGCCAGAAAGTGTTGAAATCGCGCCAGAACAAAAAACAAACACTCGAATTTCTGAAGAATTATTTTATCCTTCTAACGAAGATAAAATGGCTTTGTTACAAACATTAATTGAAGAAGAATGGCCTGAAAAAGCGATCATCTTTGCCAATACTAAGCATGTTTGTGAAAAAGTTTATTCACATTTAGAAATTGATAACATCCGCGTTGGTTTATTAACTGGCGATGTACCTCAGAAGAAACGTTTAAAGATTCTTGAGCAATTTAGTGCCGGTGAACTAGATATCTTAGTTGCCACTGATGTAGCCGCACGCGGTTTACATATTCCTAGCGTAAGTCATGTATTTAATTATGATTTACCAGATGATTGTGAAGATTATGTACATCGTATAGGCCGTACTGGCCGTGCTGGTGCAACAGGTCATGCAATTAGTTTCGCATGTGAAGGCTATGTTTTTAACTTACCTCCTATCGAAACCTATATTGAACATGCCTTACCGGTAAGTAAATATAATCAAGATGCATTATTAACTGATTTTCCTACTCCTAAGCCTCGTCCTCGTCGCCATAAGCCTCAAAATGGTGGACAAAATCGTGGCAGAACGGGTGGCAACAACCAGCGTCGCCACTAGACGACTATGACGATCACCCATACTGAGATTTCCACACCTCTTTATGCGGTGATCGATTTAGGTTCAAACAGCTTTCATATGTTGATCACCCGACAGCTAGCTAATAGCGTTCAGGTGGTTGATAAAGTTAAACGTAAAGTTCGTTTAGCCTCCGGTTTAAATTCAGACAACCAACTCAGCCAAGCCGCGATTGCTCGAGGCCTTGAATGCTTAAGCTTTTTCGCTGAACGGCTGCAAGATATTCCTCAAAAAAACGTCCGTATTGTCGCGACAGCAACCCTGCGTCTTGCTAAAAATCGTGAAGAGTTTTTAACACAAGCTAATAAAATTTTGGGACAAAAAATAAAGCTACTCAGTGGCAAACAAGAAGCCAAAAATATTTATTTAGGGGTGGCACATACCAGTTGTGGTGCTAAACAACGCTTTGTTATTGATATTGGCGGCGCAAGTACTGAGCTTATTTTAGGTGATGGTTTTGTAACTAAGCAAGTCGAAAGCTTAGATATTGGCTGTGTCACTTTTAATAGCCGTTATTTCTCGGATAATAAATTAACGGCTGAAAATTTTGCTCTTGCTATAGCTGCAGCAAAAAAAGTAATATTTCCTTTGGTTGAGCGTTTTAAAGAAACGGGTTGGAAGTTAGTGTTAAGTGGCTCTGGCACCATGCAAGCCCTGACCGAAATGCAACAATTTAACCATAAGAGTACTGGTGTTAATCTGCTTTTCTTACAGACTATTCAACAACAGTTAATACAATGTAAAACCATCAGTGAAATTAAGATTGCTGGACTCAGCCAGGAAAGATCGCCCGTTATAGCCAGTGGCGTCGCTATTTTAATTGCCGTCATTGAAAGCTTCAACATTGAGAACATTCAGTTATCAAGTGGTGCTTTACGTGAAGGTTTACTTTACAGCATGCTGCCTAAAAGGGTAGATATGAGTATCCGTCAGAGTACGATTAATTCTCTCACTGAAAAATTTCATATTGATAATCAACATTCCGTACGAATTCAAAGACAAGCGACAAGTTTATTTCACACCTATAAGGAAACTTGGTCATTAGATGAAGAAAACAGCTTAGCATTATTGAATGCTGCCTGTGAATTACATGAAATTGGTTTGTTATTAGAGTTTAAGCAGCATCAGCATCATGGTGCCTACATATTACAACACGCTGATTTACCAGGATTTAATCAAATTGAACGACAATTACTCGTCACCTTAGTCCGGTTACACAAAGGTAATATTGATGTCGATTTACTAGAAAATCAAACGGCAGTAAATTTTCAGCAAGCAAGCTACCTGTTAGTTATTTTACGTTTAGCCATCATTTTATGTCGACGCCGCAAAGATGATGCTTTGCCCGATTATCAAACCGCTATTATTAAAAGTACGGGTGATGATATTATCAATTTATGTTTACCAACGACTTGGCTTGCTGCACACCCACTCATCGCTGACGAACTGCTCCAAGAAAGTGCCCATTTAACAACGCTTCATTTATCACTTAACATCTTTTGTGAGACTCAAGAAGCTCTTAAATAACCCTTCATTTATCGTTTAATATCGGCTATGGAAAACTCAATAACACACTTAAATATCAATATTTAATGATCATTAGCTATTAGTTTTAGATGCCCAAAGATTGGTAAAAATAACAATACTGCCACCAATCACCATCATGAACGTTATTTGTTCACCTAAAAGAAAATACGCGGCTATAGAACCGTAGATAGGCTCTAAACTTACTGCGATACTTGCTGTTTGCGCTTTAACCACCTTTAGAGAATGATTAAATAATGTATGAGCAACTGCCGTGAAAAGAACACCTAAAATAATTAATACCGACAACTGTTGGTAAGATATGGTGATCGGATATAAAAACATTAAGGGTAATAAACATACCGTGGCACAAGCGTTTTGATAGAAGGCCACTTTTTTAGCCGATGTTTTGGCAACAAACTTTCGATTTAACAGTGTTAACAAAGCAAAACTCATCGCCGATGTCATTCCCCATATAACACCATCGATATCCCCTGCACTTAAATGGTCAAGTGGTAGAATAAATAAGATACCAACAACCGTGAGTAAAGCCTGCAATAACGCCTTATAATGGAATTTTTCTTTAAACAACATAGGTTCGAGGAAACTAACAAAAACAGGGAAAGTTGCAAAAGTGATCAAGCCAATTGCGACACTTGATACCTGAATAGCATAAAAGAAACTGCCCCAATGAAAAGCTAAAACCAAACCAGTAAAAGCAAGTGGCAATAGTAGTGACTTTTCAACTTTTAGAGACTGCTTTCTTATCAGTAAAACAAAAAGCGCAATAGTTGCCGCGGCAAAAGCAGCACGACCAAAAACAATATGGCTGGCTGGCATATTTAGCCACTTAGCAAAAAGACCCGATATAGCGAAAAGTAACACCGCACTATGCAGTGAAAATAATGACTGTTTGTGACTGGGCATTCATGCTCGATTTAGTAAAATTAAACAAGCCATTCTACCAGCTAAAATAGCTCAGCTAATAGAATAAGTCGTTTGCCTATATATTTTTACTATCTACTTATAGCATTGCAAATTAAGATTTTTACAATAAGCCCCTTAAGATCGGGCGATCACATTATTGTTCTTTTAACCAGTAAGCCACTTTTTTAGCAAAGTAAGTTAAAATACCATCGGCGCCCGCACGTTTAAAAGCCAGCAAACCTTCCATAACACAGGGTTTTTCAGCTAACCAGCCATTTTGAATGGCTGCCATGTGCATTGCATATTCGCCACTCACCTGATAAGCATATGTTGGCACTTGAAAGGTATCTTTAACTCGGCGCACAATATCTAAATAAGGCATACCCGGTTTTACCATGACCATATCTGCACCTTCGGCGATGTCTTGAGCAACTTCATGTAATGCTTCATCACTGTTTGCTGGGTCCATTTGATATGAGAATTTATTACCGCCTTTAATGTTACTTGCAGAGCCAACAGCATCACGAAAAGGACCATAATAATTAGAAGCATATTTTGCTGAATAAGCTAAAATTCGCGTGTTTACAAAACCATGTTTTTCTAATTCTTGACGAATTGCCCCAACACGACCATCCATCATATCTGAAGGGGCAACCACATCGGCACCCGCTTGAGCATGAGACAACGCCTGCTTAACTAAAATTTCTTTGGTAATGTCATTTAATACGTAACCCTCATCTTTACCCTTTATGCCAAGAATGCCATCTTGTCCATGGGTCGTAAAAGGGTCAAGAGCAACATCGGTTATTACCCCTAATTCAGGAAACTTTGCTTTTAGTGCACGAACAGTACGTTGAGCTAACCCTTCAGGGTTATAGGCTTCTTCAGCCATTAATGACTTTTTATTTGCTGGAGTGACAGGAAATATAGCAATGGCAGGAATACCTAAATCAACCAGTTCTTGCGCTTCTTCTAATAATAAATCAATACTTTTACGTTCGACGCCAGGCATAGACGCTATAGCTTCGCGCTGATTTTCACCATCAAGAACAAAGACCGGGTAAATTAAATCATTAACGGTTAATTGATTTTCTGACATTAAACGACGCGAAAAATCATCACGGCGCATGCGGCGCATTCTGCGGGCAGGAAATTGCCCAAAAGCGTTACTCATAAAATTTTCCTATATAAATAAAGTTGATAAGTTAGCGGTTAACTATCGCTAGCTTTGACAAAGTCTTGTTGTCTCACTTGATTGCGGCCATTATGTTTTGCTTGATATAAGGCTTGATCTGCTGCGGCAAAGAGATGCTCGGCTTGAACATCTTTTTGTTGTAAATAAGTGCTAACACCACAGCTAATGGTTAGACTTATGATAGTGTTATTGTAGCTAACCTGACAGCTAGCAATACTTTCCCTTAATTCTTCAGCCAGTGCTAATGCCCCTTGGCTATCGGTTTCAGGCAAAATTAAACAAAATTCTTCACCGCCATAACGACAACTGATGTCTGCACTTCTTCGCAAGCAACTTTTAATGCAAGCAGCCACTATGATTAAACATTCATCACCGGCTAAGTGACCATAAGTATCATTTACTTTTTTAAAATGATCGATGTCAAGAATCACTAAGCTCAAGGGCGTTAAGTTACGGCGACTACGTCGATATTCAGCGAGTATTTTTTGATCATAAAATCTCCGGTTATACAAACCGGTAAGGTCGTCTAACGTATTCTTTTCTTCTAACTCTTTATTAACTTCTTCGAGTTCTTGCAAAGCAATATTGAGCTCTAAAGTACGCTCTTGTACTTTACTTTCAAGCTCATCGTTATCTTGAACTTCATTTTCAACGTGCTGATCTGTTGCATTGCTAGCAAGAGCGTTTTTAGTGTTTTTTTCTTGTGAAAAGACTAACAACGCCATAAAGAGAGCCATAATTAATAACAATAAGGTCAGCGATGAAAATTGCACAACTAACTGAATTATCGATAAAATCACCACTAATATTGCAACAATAAAAAGGTAAGAAGTTGACCGATTAAAGAGTGAGATCATTAACGCTCACCTAAGTTGAAAACTTTTCGCGCATTTTCACTGGTGGCATTAATAATGTCGTCGCTATGGCATTGGTACAATTGGGCGAGCTTTTCTATGACGTAAGGTAAATAGCTTGGTTCATTGCGACTGCTTTTGGGTTTAGGCTTAATGCTTCTAGGTGTTAAATATGGCGCATCTGTTTCAATCATTAACCTATCTAATGGGATTGATGGAATAAGCGCTTGTAATGGTTCTCCACGACGTTCGTCACACACCCATCCGGTAATACCAATATACATACCAGCTGATAAGCATTGATTTAACTCATTTTCATTACCGGTAAAGCAATGAGAAACCATAGCGGGCACAGCGGTTAAGTAAGGAGATAGTAATTGAAACCAGACAGGGAAAGCATCCCGTTGATGTAAAAAAAGTGGTAATTGAAGTTCTGCAGCTAATGATATTTGTTCAGCAAACACTTTTTCTTGTTGCTTTGGCGTAGAAAAATTACGGTTAAAATCTAAACCACATTCACCAATCGCTTTTACCGCTTTATTTTTAGCTAATAATCGAATGTCATCTAAATAGTTATCACTGACATTATCGGCATCATGGGGATGTATACCCGCTGTGGTATAAAGATAATCAGGATATTGTGCAGATAATTGTAAAGCTTTATGACTTTCAGAGATATTAGTTCCGGTAACCAACATAGCCCTGATACCAGCAGATTTAGCCCGCGCGATTAATTCATCACGGTCTTTATCAAAACGAGTATTTGTTAAATTAACGCCAATATCGATCATTAGCTATCCAGTTTCATCAAACTAAGCTTCTTCAGATTCGTTTTTTTTCTGGTAAATAGACGCTATAAAAACGCCTAATTCAAATAATAACAGCATGGGTACGGCCAATAATGTTTGTGAAATAATATCAGGCGGTGTTAACAACATGCCAACCACAAACGCACCAACAACAACATAGGGTCTTTTTGCACGCAAACTGTCGGGATCGGTAAAACCGGTCCAACACAGTAAAATAATAACAATGGGTATTTCAAAAACAATCCCAAAGGCAAAGAATAATTTTAGAACAAAATCTAAATAACTGGTAATGTCGGTGGCAATATTTACCCCTTCAGGAGCTACAGAAGTAAAAAAAGCAAAAATTATTGGGAAAACCACATAATAGACAAAAGCAATACCACCATAAAATAGCAAGGTGCTGCCGAACATCAGTGGAATAACTAAGCGTTTTTCATTCTTGTATAAGCCAGGCGCAACAAAGGCCCAAATTTGATAAAGAATAAAGGGCATGGCAATAAAAATAGAAAGTACCATGGTTAATTTAAAAGGAGCAAAGAAAGAAGAGGCAACATCGGTTGCGATCATTTGCCCCCCTTCAGGTAAGGTTTCCATTAAGGGTTTGGAAACATATTCATAAATTTCATTAGCGAAATAGAATAAGCCTAAAAAGACAACCAAAACGCCCACCACAACGTTCAACAATCGGCTGCGTAATTCGAGTAAATGATCAAATAAAGTATAACTACTTGCTGGAGATGGATTCATGGTGTTACTTTTTATTTTCTTGTGAAGATGAAAGGTTAGCAGTGACTGCTGCTTCTTCAGTCACCTTATCATTTTTTCCAATATTTTCTGAGACAATACTTTGTGAGTCAACTTTTTCAGGCTCTTTATCGAGTTGATAAGGACGATTGACCATCTCAGCAGCTTCTTGTAATGTTTTTAATGATTCAGCAATCTCAGGTGATAGATTTTTCATATCCGCTTGTTCAGCTTTTTTCAAATTAGCATGTAATTCTTGTATGCGTAATTCTTCGGTAAGCTCGGTTTTTACACTATCACTAAATTTACGAACACCACTTATCCAACCGCGCACCGTTCTAATAGCAACAGGTAAACGTTCTGGACCTAAAACGATCATACCTATTATCGCAATCAGCGACAGCTCCCAAAAGCCAATATCAAACATCGCTTACGCCTGATCTTTTTCTTTTGTTTTTACTTTATCTTCGGTGTCGGTAGTAACAGACTTATCAGCAATATTTTCTGCACTTTCTTCTTCCTTTTTAGCGTTACTATCTGTCATAGCATTTTTAAAACCTTTAACCGCAGAGCCTAAATCGCCACCTAGATTACGTAATTTTTTTGTGCCAAATAACAACACTATAATAACCGCAACAATTAATAATTGCCAAATACCCATATTTCCCATGATAAACCCCTATTATTTAGAATGGATTCATTATAAAGTTTTAAAATGAAAAATCATCCTTTGATAGACAAAATAATGCGATAGGACAAACTTTGCAGAAAAAGCACCTTATTTATCTGAGTTGCTTGTTGATGATCAGCATTACTTTCACTACTTTTCAGAGTAATGCTAAACAAGATCAAAACATGGACAGTGACACTGAAAAGCAAATAGTAAAACCTATCAAACATCCACAAAGGCATGTTGTACCCACACTTGTGTCCGATGACTGGGGGCAAGAGGTACACGACACCATCGCTAATTCCGTTTATCAATCAGCGACTTGGTTCGATAGTTTTTTTACCGATATAGATAGCCAACAAATTGAACCCAAAGCAACAGCCAAAATACGTTTTGGCTGGATACCCAAAGCACGTCATTTGGCGGAGCTTGACTCTCGTTTTCGATTAAAAGTAAAGTTACCTCACTTTAAAGATAAGATGAGCTTGATTCTTTCCGATGAAGATGACGTTGAAGACGGCCAGTTACCCCTCGATGGTATTGGTACTCGCCCAGAAATAAATGAAGAAAGCTTCGCCGCTGCCTTACGTTATGTGGTTAAAAAGAAGAGCGATAGCTTAGTTGATACTCGATTAGGAATTTCAGGCGGCGATATTTTTGTAAAAATACGTAAGCGCAAGTTGTATACCTTCAATGAAAAGCATGGTTTTAAAGTTGAACCTTCAACCTATTACTTTTTAGGCGACGGTCTTGGAGCTAAGTTATTTCTTGAATATAATTATCAATATAATGAAAAATCACAATATAGGATCAATTATACTATTCGCGGCTCTGAATCATTTAGTGGCATTCGATGGAAACACGGCTTTTATCAATTAAATCAATTAGATTCAACAACGGCCTCCGTTGTTGGTTTACAAGTTGAAGGTGAGCGTAATGGTCAATATGGTTTTTTTACCGACAGATATACGCTGAGTTATCGTTATCGATTCAATGCACTAGAAAAATGGTTGTTTTTTGAAGTAGAACCATTTTTAGAGTGGTCAAAAGAGGATAATTACACCACCACACCCGGAATTGCATTACGCATAGAAGGTTTTTTTAGTAAAATATAATTAATTGTTGACGAAAAATTAGGCGCTAACTTTAACTATAACCTCACTTTCGGTTATTATACGTGGCATTTTTATCGGTCGACTAATATGAAAGCCCTGACCAAATTCACAACCGGCGTTCTGTAACTTTTTCAACATTTCCTCTGACTCGATTCCTTCAGCGACTAAATGGTAGCCAAAGTTACTGCCCAAATCATGCAAAGCCTTAACTAACGATAAATTTTTATTATTAGTATTTAGCGTACGAACAAAACTTCTGTCTAATTTGATAAATTCAAACGGGTAGTTGTGTAAGAAATTTAATGACGATGAACCCGCGCCGTAATCATCTAGAGCGAGTTTAACCCCAAATTCTTTTAATCGACGTAAGTTCTTCAGGGCTAATTCACTTTGTTGAGCAAATGCAGATTCATTAAATTCAAGAATTAAACGATGAGGCTCTATACCTGCGTCTTTAATTTGCTTGATCAGCTTATTGAGCTGATTCGCTTGAACTAAGTGACGTCCTGATAAGTTAATACCAATAAAAGCATTAAAATACTCGGTATTTTGTTGCCAGCTTTTTAATTGTTGAGTAACTTCTTTAATAACCCAAGCTTCGATGTCTAATATCATGCCGGTTTCTTCGGCCATATATAAAAATTCACTTGGCGTTAGTAAGCCTTTAGTTGGATGCTGCCAACGTAATAAAGCTTCAAAACCAATGGTATTTGTTAACGTTAAGTTGGATATTTGCTGATAATGCAGTTCAAATTGACTCTTGGTAATGGCAACGCGTAATTCTTGCTCTAAAGTCATACTTGCCATAAGTTGTTCTCGCATGCTTTCATCAAAAAAGACATAACGACCACGACCTAAGTTTTTCGCTTGATACATAGCGGCATCAGCATCACGTAAAATTTCATGAGAATCCTTATAATGACTGCTACATTGCGCAATACCTATACTGGCATTCGAGTAAAGTGTATGACCACCTAAACTGAAAGGTTTGGCAACAGCGGTAATAATGCGTGAGGCCACTTCTTCAATATCATCTTGACATTGTAGTGAATCAAGCAAAATAACAAATTCATCTCCCCCTAAACGCGCTAAAATATCATTATCTCTGACACAGTCTTGTAATCTTAGTGCTATCTCAATAAGAAACTCATCTCCAGCATGGTGTCCCAATGTATCGTTAATCATTTTAAAGCGATCTAAATCGATAAATAACACGGCAAAGCGTTGATCGGGATGACGCTTCAAATGTCGTAATGAGTAGCTCAATCGGTCTGAAAACATCGCTCTATTGGGCAGTTTTGTTAGGCCGTCATGGTGTGCTTCATAGTAAAGTTGCGCTTCTGCTTTTCGTCTCTCATCAATTTGCATACGCAAATTTAAATTACTCGCTTGTAGCTCTTGGGTACGTTGATTAACCGTATTTTCTAATTTTTCATGGTGTTTTTTTATTTCTGCTTGCGAACGCTTACGTAAGATAGCGGTATCAACGTGCTGGCTAATAAAGCGTATTAAGGTTAGGTCACTCTGTTGATAGGCTTGCGAATCTTGGTAATGCTGAATAGCTAATATGCCGAATATCTTGCCATCTTCCATCAATGGTGCAGCAAGCCATGCTTGTGGCATCTTATTTTTAGGATAATCTATCGTCAGCGGTTCACTCGTTATTTCACCTTGCTCAGATAAATAAAAGACTTTACCTTCGGTGATCAATGTCGGTGCAACAGCATTTATCGCTAATTCTGTCAGCCCAAAACCTAACATTCGAGGCAAAGGTGTATGCACATTTTCATCGTCATAATAGGGAAAAGTCACGATAGAGTTATCTTTGTTATCACCCGTATCTAACAGAGCAATATATAAGTTTTTTGCGGGTAATAGAGTATTAATTTCTTGATGGATAGCTCGATAGAAGCAATCAATATCTTGTGAATTAGCCGTAATTTCTGAAATTGATAATAAGGCTTTATGCATTTTTACCGCTTTCTTACGCTCAGCAATTTCAACTTGTAACTGCTTATTCATTTCGGTTAGCGTTTCAGTACGCAGTAAAATACTTTCTTCTAATAATTCACGACTACGTACACGATCAATAGCGGTCACTAAATGCAAGGCAATAAATTCAAGCAACTGACAATCATATTCATCAAAGTAAAGTTTATCATCGTAACTTTGTAATGCCAGAACACCAATAACCTGATTGCCACGTCTAAGCGGAACACCAAGCCAATCAACACAGGATGAACCATAAAGAAAAATATCGCCTGATTTTGCTAATGCGAAACGCTCTTTAGCAGAGCAATGCATCGGCTTTTCATTTTCAAAAACCATACCTGTTAAGCATTTTCGCCAATCAGCAACTTTTAAATGATCATGTAAACGAATTTCTTCGGGGTTGTGACAATGAGCAAGCTCAAGATTATTTTTTGAATTGATCAGGGTGATGTGAAAACTATCGGTAATTAATAATGTTTTAATCACCGTTTTAAGCTCAGCATAAAAGGCTGCCATATCGGTAACTGTGCTTGCCAATTCAGACAACTGCAACAAACCCGACTGCATGGTTTTAACCTGCCGATACTTTTTAAGTAGAGACTTTAATTTGGGAAGCTGACGTAATGCCAGAATGTCTTCCTTTGCCTTTAATTCCGTCAAGGCGATTCCATAGTTAGTTATTAGTATTATTTTTAAGCGGTTAGTCTACCAAATTAATATCACTTGGCTAGTACCTTATTTGAATTGATAAGATCAATACAGTATATGTCTATTTTTTGTACACTATAATTGACGAGTTGCGCACGTTTACCAAAAAGGGACAAAAGACCGTTAATGATTAACATAAGCAAGCTAGTATCAGTGCTCAAAAGAGAAAGTCTACAAAAAGCAGACATAAAAAAACCGACGTAAATCGGTTTTTTTGTTGGTACAGACATGATCCAATAACTAAGCAGCCATTGAGCCTTTAAGTTTATTAAGGGCATTTTTTTCTAACTGTCTGACACGCTCTGCAGAAATATGATACTTGTTAGCTAAATCTTGTAACGTCGTTTTATCTTCAGTTAACCAACGGGTTCTTATAATATCTTGGCTGCGTTCATCAAGAATGACCAAGGCATTAGATAAACGCTTATTAGCATGAGAAGAGTGATCTTCATCTTCAACCTGAACAGCGAGATCTGACTGATGATCTTCAAGATATAAGGCTGGAGAGTAACCTCCACCAGCAGAATTATCAACATCGTCAGACGACAGCTCAAAAGCCTGATCTTGATTACTCATTCTAGATTCCATCTCTAAAACATCTTTAGGCGTAACACCTAGAGTCTCTGCAACATTATTAATTTCGTCATTACTGAACCAACCTAAACGTTTTTTGTTTTTACGAAGGTTAAAAAACAATTTACGTTGTGCCTTGGTTGTTGCCACTTTAACAATACGCCAATTACGTAACACAAACTCATGAATCTCAGCTTTTATCCAATGAACAGCAAACGACACTAAGCGTACACCCACTTCCGGGTTAAAACGCTTAACAGCTTTCATTAAACCAACGTTACCTTCTTGAATTAAATCAGCTTGAGGTAAACCATAACCTGCATAACCTTTTGCTACATGAATAACAAAACGTAAATGCGACATAATAAGCTCTTGTGCCGCTTGTAAATCATTTTCTGAATATAAACGAGTGGCGAGTTCATTCTCACGCTGTGCAGTAAGCATAGGAATGCCATAAGCAGACTGCATGTAAGATTCAATACTACCGCTACGTGGAACTGTTAGCGCCATTGATTGTATCGGTTTACTCATTTTAAAAACCCCTCTTTATTGCTCTTTAATAACTCTTAAATAATTTTTAACTTTCTAGCTCGCTATAATAGCATACATCGACCGTGTAGGCGAGCAACGCATCACACATTACCTTACAACACAAGACGAAACAACTCAGTCTAGTAAATTTATCTGCTTTTTTTGTGTACATTTGTTAACATAAAAGCATCAGAAAACACTTAAAACTTACAAAACAATAACTTAGCTTTTGTGTCAAGATGTAATTTAACAAGGATGTGGCTATTACTTTATGTATTTAAGTAACTTATAAATGAATTTTAGAGGGTCATAATTTGTACTCATATGTTGCTCGTCAACCCATCTTAGATATTAAACAAAATGTTGTTGCCTATGAATTGCTTTTTCGCGATGGTAAAAGTAACAGTTTTCCTGATATTGATCCTAACCAAGCAACATCTAACATACTAACTAATAACCATTTAAGCTTAGGCATAGAGCAAGTCACTGGTGATCTACCCGCATATATTAACTTTCATGCTGATACCTTGATTTTTCACTTCCCAAGCTTCCTTGATCCCAAAAACGTGGTATTAGAAATTTTAGAAGACGTTCCGGTAACCCCTGAGCTATTAGCTGCTTGCCAGTCACTTCATGAGAAGGGTTATAAATTAGCCTTAGACGATTTTGATTTTGATGAAAAGTGGGCACCATTTTACCCCATCATAGACATTATCAAAATTGATGTCCTACAATTTTCTATTCTAGAAATTAGCAAGCTGGTCAGAAAACTTGCCGGACTAAACGTAACACTATTAGCTGAAAAAGTAGAAACTTCACAACAATTTGAACGATTAAAAATGCTGGGATTTACACTTTTTCAAGGTTATTTTTTTGCAAAACCAGAAATGCTAAAACAGCGAAAAATTACCACGGCAAAACAAAACATCCTCGAACTGATCAGCCAAGCAAGCCAAGTAGAGTTAAACATTAACAAAATCAGTGAAATTTTTGCCGTTGACCCCGGCTTAACCTATAAATTACTGCGTTTTATCAATAGTCCTACCTATGGTAGTAGCCAGGAAATAACCTCGTTAAAACATGCTCTTGCTTATATAGGACAAGTTGAACTGAAAAAATTTATTGCGTTGCTTGCGCTGTCAGATTTAAGCTCAGATAAAAATCCAGAAATTATGCGTCTTTCTTTAGCACGAGCTAAGTTTTGTGAAAAAATAGCCCTTTGCCGCTTTGAAAGTGAAAATCCGCCTAAAGCTTTTCTCACCGGTATATTATCGTTAATCGATGGTATTTTAGACCATGAATTAGAATATATATTAGGTGTATTACCTATTCATCAAGGCATAAAATCGGCATTAAGAAGCGAGCAGTGTGACCTTGGAGATTACTTGTCATTAGTAAAAAACATTGAACAAGGCTTATGGGCAGAGGGTGAAGAAATTGCTAAGAGAATTACCTTAGAGAGTGAACTTTGTTTTCAAGCTTATAAAGACTCACTGTCATGGGCAGACGAAATGATCGCCTGTGGAACTTAAATCGACATTTAGTCGGCTTTATTAATCAGCGGTAGGCTCTATGGCACGAATATGCTTACGCACTGAAATATAACTTCCTGATAAACCGAGTATAACGGCAAATAATATCAGTGTCATCGCTTCTGAAAAGCTTAAACCACTAATAATAAAGTTACTCTGATATAAATGGGTTAATTCAGAGAGAGCTCCCGATAAATATTTAGCGAGCAGAGCCACACATAACCAAGAGACCACACCCCCCAAAATACCATACCAAAGGCCCGCATATAAAAAAGGACGCTGAATAAAGCTATCCGTCGCGCCGACAAGTTTCATCACAGCAATCGCATCTTTTTGATTTAAAATAGCCAAGCGTATAGTGTTGCCAATAATGAGCACCACAGACAAACACAGTAATGCACCGATACCTACCACGATATCTTCAATAAGTTTAGCAATAGCTTCTAATCGAGAAAGCCATTCTAGGTCTAATTTTCCTTGCTGAACCTCTCGTTCTTTTTCTAGCTTCAATAATAACTCTCCAGCCGCCTGTGTTTGACTAGCACGCGTTGTTGGGGTCACTAACAGTGTTGCTGGCAAGGGATTTTTATCTAAATATTCTAGCGCCTGTCCAAAACCAGATAAGGTTTTAAACTCTTGTAAAGCCTGCTCTGCCGAGATGTAAGTAACTTTGGCAACCTCAGGATAAAGTTCAATTCGATGAACTAAGTTTTGTGCCGCTTTGTCAGTCACTGACAATTTCAAAAACAAACTGATTTCTGAGGCGGTATCCCACTGTTCACTGATGGCTTTAGCATTTTTGACAAATAGATGTAACGTAGCCGGTAAGGTTAAACTGATACCTAAAACCAAAACCGTCATTATTGAGGTGAAAGGAGTACGCCATAAATCGCCTAAACTACCTACGGCTTGTTGAACATGTCGAATTAATCTATCTGTTATTTTTGCTGCAAAATTTAATTTCTGCGAAGGTTGGCCAAAACGGGTAGGTTTATTCATTGTTTTCATGCCTAACTTGTAAACCTTCAACGATACCATCGGTGATCATTGAACCTTGCTTAAGCGTCAGCGTTCTATATTTCATTCTAGCAATTAGCCCCAGATCATGCGTAGCTATGAGTACGGTAACGCCAAAATCATTAAATTCTTCAAACAAGCGAATAATATCCAAGGAAAGCTTAGGATCTAAGTTTCCGGTTGGCTCATCAGCAAGCAAGATTAATGGTTTATTCACTAATGCTCTAGCAATGCCAACTCGCTGCTGCTCTCCACCTGACAACATATTAGGAAAACAACGTAATTTATCGCTCAAGTGGACTTTATCTAGCGCTGCTTCCACGCGTTTTCGGGTTTCCTTGTGGCTATACCCTTCAATGACTAAAGGTAATGCAACATTATCGAAAATAGTTCTGTCCATTAATAGATTATGGTTTTGAAAAATCATTCCTATTTTTCGGCGAGCATAAGGAATATCTTTATACTTTATATTTGATATTTCATTACCGTTAATTTGGATTTTACCACTGGTCGGCTTTTCCATTAAGCTCATTAGCTTTAATAGTGTACTTTTCCCCGCTCCTGAATGTCCGGTTAAAAATGCCATTTCCCCCGCAGCCAATTCAAAACTAACATTTTTAAGTGCTAGAAAGCCACCGGGATAGGTTTTACTGACATTGTTAAAGTGGATCATAAAATGGCCATACTCTTATTTTTGTTATTATTCACATAGTGTAGTCGGGCATCAAAACTATACCGTAAATCTTAGCTATCTTGGGTGAATAATGCATCAATAAAATCTTCACCGTTAAACGGACGTAAATCATCAATGCCTTCACCGACGCCTAAATAGCGGATAGGAATCGCATTTTTATCGGCAATAGCAAACACAACACCACCTTTAGCCGTACCATCAAGCTTGGTTAATGTTAGTCCCGTCAAACCAACCGCTTCATTAAATAATTTTGTTTGGCTTAACGCATTCTGTCCAGTACCTGCATCTAAAGTTAACATCACTTCATGAGGTGCTTTATCATCAATCTTTTTCATAACACGGACAACTTTTTTCAATTCATCCATTAAGTGACTTTTGTTCTGCAGCCGGCCAGCCGTATCGGCAATGAGTACATCAACACCACGGGCTTTTGCGGCACTAATCGCATCAAAAATAACAGAAGCACTGTCTGCGCCAGTATGCTGGGCAATAACAGGAATATCGTTGCGCTCGCCCCACACTTGTAATTGCTCAACCGCCGCTGCTCTAAACGTGTCACCGGCCGCTAGCATGACCGATTTACCTTCAGCTTGAAATTTTTTCGCTAATTTACCAATAGTGGTGGTTTTTCCAACCCCATTAACACCGACCATTAAGATAACAAAAGGACCTGAATCATTATTAATCTCTAACGGCACACTTGCTGGCTCAATAATTTTCTTTAACTCTTCTTTGAGTAAATCATACAAAGCTTCAGCATTTTTAAGCTGTTTACGTGATGCACTTTCTGTAAGTGATTTAATAATTTTTGTGGTCGTTTCAATACCCACATCAGCTAACAGTAAATGTGTTTCAAGTTCTTCAAATAACTCGTCATCAATTTTTTTGCCACTGAATAAAGTAAATATTCCACCACCAATATTTTGGCGTGTTTTAGTGAGTCCTTGCTTTAATCGAGCAAAGAAACCAGCCTTAGCTGCTGGCTCTGGCTCTGGCTCTGGCTCTGCAAGAATATTGTCGACAACAATGTCATCGATTACAAGGCTTTCACCTTGAATTTCTTCAACATTCTCTGCGATTTTTTCTTCAGAAACATCAGATGTTTCTACTGATGTTTCAACAACATCTGTAACTTCTTCAACAGCTTCTTCTTGCTGACGTCCCAAACCTAACCAGGAAAATAGACCTTTTTTCTTTGACATAACAATAAATTCTTCTCTGCACCATCATTTTGATGGCAATAGTTCACTAAACAAGGATAAAATCCTCGCTATAGTAGCACCTAAAAACAATACAAAAAACAAAAGCTGAGTAAGATATGAACAAACAACGTAAACAATCAGCAAAACCTAACAATAAAGGCAGTATTCGTATTATTGGCGGATCACACCGTGGCCGAAAGCTGCCTGTTTTAATGGCAGAAGGTTTAAGACCCACCACAGATAGGGTAAAAGAAACCGTATTTAATTGGTTAATGCCTTTTATTCAAGACAGTCTATGTTTAGATTGCTTTGCTGGCTCTGGTGGTTTGGGTTTTGAGGCATTATCGCGAGGGGCAAGCCATGTTAGCTTCGTAGAATTAAACAAAGCGGCGGCTCAGCAATTACTTGAAAACCAACGTTTACTGAAATCAGCTAATATCTCGATAGTAAATAGTGATGCGCTGAGTTTCATTGAAAAAAATATCAGCAAATTTGATATTGTCTTTATTGATCCGCCTTTTCGCAAAAATTTAGTTGAGCAAACGGCCAAACGATTAGACCAACATAGTTTGGCTGACAACGCATTGATTTATATAGAAATGGAAAGTGAACAAAATAACCAACAGCTGCCCATGAACTGGACACTATTAAAAGAAAAAATAGCCGGACAAGTCGCTTATCGTTTATATCAAAAAATGTAACCTTCGTTTATCGCTGGGAGTTAACCTTAAACGCCCCCAGCTTAACATTATCAATAAAACGCTTACTGCTTAGGTTTAAGCTTTAAGTCATGAAAATCAAAGCTAAAATCGGTTGCGCGCGACACAGCTTGCATTGTTATCTCGTTAATTGAACCATCCGGATTCAGATTAAAATTAACAAAAGCATCGGCTTCCAAGGTTCTATCATCCCAGCGCACAATAAAAGTATTATGTTGATAATGCTCTAATACACCGCGCAATGCCGGTGTATGACCAAACTGCATGCTTAAAGCATTATTTGCATAGTTAATCGCAATATCACCGTACCAATTATCTTGATAGGTTTGTGCATAAGCTTTTAAAGGTAAAGAATGACGTGAATTTTTATCAACATTACTGGCGGCTTCTGCTAAACGATTTTTTTCTGCACTTTTTCGTTGCTCACTCATCGTCGCATAGAAATCCACCCAGTCTTTTTCAGGCAAGTCTAAATATTCATTTAATATTTGATGATAAATCGCATTAAAAGCATATCCCGATTGCTGATTGGTTAAAATAACCATCGCTAAGTTTTCTTCTGGAACTAAAACAACTTTAGAGACCATACCTAGAATGCCACCACTGTGATGAACTAACTTTACACCGTGATAATCATTTAAAAACCAACCTAGACCATAACCAGAAAAATGGGTTTTATCATTTTTTGTCGCGGTAGCTGATACCGGTAATATTGTTCGCATTTGCCACATGTTGTGGCTTTGACGTTCACTAAAAAGTTTTTTGTTATCACCGTAAACGCCTTGGTTTAACTGCGCTTTGAGCCATAAAGACATATCATTAACACTTGAGGCAACAGATCCCGCTGAAGAAAACTGCTCTAAGAAGTTACCACCAACCACATTTAGCTTGCCATCTAACGGAACATGAGCACGAGCAACATTTTTGTTGTCTGTTGAAATCAGTGAAAACTTTGCTTTAGTATTCTTCATCCCTAACGGCTTAAAAATAGTTTCTTTAATATTTTCTTGCCAAGTTTTACCGGTAACTTTTGCGATGATCTCACCGGCAATAACATACATTAAATTGTCGTAAGCGAACTCACTGCGAAAGCTTGAAACCTCGGGTAAATGCTTTAAGCCTTTAATAATATCTTTATTGGTTAACGTTGTACCTGGCCAAATCATCAGGTCGCCTGCACCTAGACCTAAACCACTGTTGTGTGATAATAAATCGAGTAGGGTAAACTCGCGAGTCACGTAAGCGTTTGGCATTTGAAATTCAGGGAGTATATCAATAACCTTTGTTTGCCATGTTAATTTCCCTTGATCCACCAAATTGGCTAATAACGCTGCGGTCATCGCCTTAGTGTTAGAGGCAATACCAAAAAGAGTATCGCCATTAACCTTATTATTTTTACCATATTCAGTTAAACCGAAACCTTTACTCATCACCACTTTATTATCTTTAATAATAGCAACAGCAACACCAGGCACTTGAAAAGTATTCATTGCCTTATTAATCGATTTTTCGATATTTTGATTTTTTTGTTCAAGCGTATTTGCAGGATTACCAAAAGCTAAAGAGGCAAATAGATAGGCTACCGTCATCAAAATAGTGTGGAATAATTTCATCTTTTATCCTAATTGTTTAGTTATTCTAATAAGTAGATTGTGCATCCTAAGTAATTTCAATGCCTAAATTGGATAATCCTTCTTCAAGAACCATCGCTTTAATTTTAATACAGGTTTCTTTATTTTCAGGAGAATCTTTTAGTGCGTAATAGAGCTCATTTTGCGTATCAAACTCCCACTCCATTAATGGGTGTTGTTCTATTTCTTTAGTCGTAATGTCACTGTCGTCATTAGCGTCTCTTTGATCAGCGATCATCAGTTCAACATAATAAGTTACGCTATTCTCTGATAATCGTGAGACAATTTCAGCGCCTTCTACCTCTTTATCTTGCATCGCCTGTAAAAGTGACATTGTTGCCATAGTTGCATCAATGGCTGGAAATACCCCAAAAAAATCAAAACCTTCTGGATCGGGTATTTGTGGCTCCAGTTTATTTATTTGTGCTTCATAATTTATTTTACAACGATTATTTTTATCAAGCCACTGCCAGATAAGCTCTAATTGATTACGTAATACTGAAAATTCACCAAAATCTGCATGTTCAGAAAAAACTTTATAATTGGGGATCATTCGCTCTAATAATGCAGCAGAAAAAGCGATCTGTTGCCATTGACTTAAATGGGAAAAAGGAAGTTGAATAGCCACTGTACTCTCCATGGAAAAGTTTAAAAAATGAGTATATCCCAAAATATAACATTACGTTTATTTAGATATAAAAAAAGAGCCATAAGGCTCTTCTCTTTAAAACCGTTAAGCGATTACGCTTCAGCAGTTTCTTTAGCAAATTGTATTTGAATAGCCGTTACTTTTTGCTCACTATCAGATAGATTGCGTAATTGAGCTAAACGATTAATTTGACCAATCGATCCTAACATCGCATGAATCGGAATAAATAGACCTCGTTTATGGAAATCTAAAACTTTAGCTTCGCTAAGTTCCTGAAGTTTTTTCTCATTAATGCCAAATAAACCAACCAGTTTTTTATTTTCGCCGGTACTGAAATTAATATGCAATTCTAATTCTCGCAATAAATCATTTTCAGCTAATTCAACCATGAATCGTTCTGTCATCGTTTCATTTTCATATAAACGGCCTAATGATTCTTGAACGTTTTTATAAAAATCGGTAACCAAACCTTCAGCGTCAAACAAGGCATTATCTTTATCATCGCCTACATAAGCACTGTCTAAATCGATATAAGTCGTTAACGTTTTTTCTTTATCTGGGTCTATACCTAAACCAAACGGCATCATAGATGCACCGTGTGGTAAGTAAGTACCAGTCCAACGTTCATCTTTATAGTATAAGTTTTCGCCAGCTTCTAGTCCTAGCATAACGATACTGCGGAAGCTTGAGCCCTCAGGCTGTTTAACTAAGAAGATAGGAAAGCTGTTAGCAGCTTTGGTATATTCTGCTGCGGTAATTGGAGCAATGTGTTGCTTCTCAATATGTTCTAAGCCACGTTTAGTAGTAACTTTTAAATTCTGGTGTTGATCTTTTCTTACTGGAACGACGTTAGCCATAATAATATTCTTCTCTTTAATGCATGCGCTTTTCATTTAAAAATTTTAGCGCTTATATAATGTTATAAATAGTTATGGTGCCAATAGGGAGAGCTTTCAATGGTATATAAAAAAAAATGTTCTTTTTATTTAAATATTAAATCACTTTTCACTCTACACAATAAGTCAGCTATACTTTTGTAAAGAATATCAAATAGCTAATACTTCCTTATTATCTAAAGAAAATAATGTAAATTTAATGAAAAACTTACTCATCACCCTATTTTTTGCTGTATTAATATTGTTATTAACAAATATCGTCCATGCGAAGCCAAAAACAAAAACTATTTATGGCCGTAATTTAGACGGATTTGCACAGGTTAAAATAAAAAACAACACGACTGAAAACCTTGCCTGTTATGTTGCAATCGACGGGTACAAAATTAAATTTCGATTACAGGCACTTCGTGAATCGAAATGGTACACCGCCACAGATAAACGTTTTCAATACCGTAGCTTTAGTTCTTGGTGCGACTACTTAACTTTATATCCCGAATATTTAAAATATCAAACTTTCTAATTTTTGATAGATGCAGATAATAAAATATATAAATCCCACTTAAATATAGCAAAAATTAGCGCTAAAAAACTAGCGCTAATAGTCGACTATTGGCTAAGCTTGAGCATTTAGCGAGCTCTGTAAAGCTTAATAAGGGCATTCGTTGAGCCATCCATATCTAGCGTTTCACTGGGGTCAGTTATTTTTGTTAGTACTTTATTACCCAGCGATTTGCCTAATTCAACCCCCCATTGGTCAAAAGAGTTCACTTTCCAAATAACCCCCTGCACAAACACTTTATGCTCATACATAGCAATTAAACTGCCAAGCACCTTAGGTGTTAACTTTTCAAATAAAAGCGTGTTACTGGGTTTATTACCCTCCATAACTTTATGTGTAGACAGCTTTTGAATCTCTGATACATCACAGTTCGCTTTTTTCATTGCCGCTTTCACTTCTTCGAGACTTTGCCCTGCCATTAAGGCCTGACTTTGACCAAAACAGTTAGACGCCAGCATGTCATGATGATTCCCCATCTCGTGAAAGGGGAATAACGGCATCAAAAAATCAACAGGAATAGGGGTTTTGCTTTGATGAATAAGTTGATGAAACGAGTGCTGACCGTTGGTCCCTTCGCTTCCCCAAATGATCGGCCCAGTATCATAAGACATCGATTTATTATCAAGTGAAATAGATTTTCCGTTACTCTCCATATCCAACTGTTGGATATAAGCCGGTAAACCCCGTAAATAATGGTAATAAGGTAATAAAACCTGTGATTGCGCGCCATGAAAATTTCGGTACCAAATACCTAATAATGCCAAAATAACCGGGAGGTTTTTTTCAAGTGGCGCCTGGGTGAAATGTTCATCCATTTCAAACGCACCTTGTAAAAAGTCACGGTAATGATCAAAACCTATCGCTAAAGCTAAAGGTAAACCAATCGCAGACCAGACCGAATAACGTCCTCCCACCCAATCCCACATCGGAAAAATATTATCTTTATCTATACCTAATTCTTGCGCGGCCTCAACATTAGACGACACACAGGCAAAGTGATGTTTAACGTTTTCGGTGGTGGCAGTAGCAACAAACCAATCACGTGCTGTTACGGTATTACGCAGTGTTTCTTGGGTAGTTAATGTTTTAGATGACGTAATAAAGAGCGTCGTTTCAGGATTGACTTTAGCAAGCACATCATGAATGTGACAACCGTCAACGTTCGCAATAAAATGGACGTTTAACTGGCTTTGTTGATAAGGCTTTAGTGCCTCTGACATTATTTTAGGTCCAAGAAAAGACCCGCCAATGCCAATACTAATCACATCCGTAAATGCTTTGCCGGTATAGCCTACTTTTTTACCTGATGAAATATCATTAACAAAAATTTCGAGCTTAGCCAGCGTTGTCTGTATTTGTGGCATCACATCGACACCATCAACATAGACAGCGCTCCCTGAAAAGTTACGTAACGCGGTATGTAATACCGGACGATTTTCAGTGGTATTAATCGCTGAGCCATTAAACATCTGAGCACGCTTATCGACTAAACCGGATGATTGTGCCAGATTCATGAGTAAGTGCATGGTTTCATCAGTAACGCGGTTTTTCGAATAATCGAGCATTATTCCCGCGCCAGAAAGTGAAAAATTATTAAAACGTTCCGTATCTTGCGTAAATAAATCGCGCATTTGTACCGGTACGTTTTTATTATAATGATTGACGAGTGACTTC
Source organism: Colwellia sp. BRX8-9 (assembly GCF_014077245.1). Taxonomy (NCBI): domain Bacteria; kingdom Pseudomonadati; phylum Pseudomonadota; class Gammaproteobacteria; order Alteromonadales; family Colwelliaceae; genus Colwellia; species Colwellia sp. BRX8-9. The sequence goes on along the minus strand of NZ_JACGVN010000006.1, from coordinate 69,402 downwards.
CACTCAGGGGTGCTTGGTAACATACCCGTTATATCCTAATTTAAAAGAGGAGACTGACTACAAAGTCACATGATAGCGCAACCTTTAGCTATCGGTCATATTTATACGAAAAAATCATTACAACTGATTAGGGCGTTGGCTTTAAATACCCTAAACATGCATCAACTTCTTCCGTTGAGCCCATAATCACCGCAACACGTTGATGAATATGCGATGGTATGATTGTTAAGATACGCTCGTGTTCAGTAAAAGCTTTACCCTGAGCATTTTCAACAAGCATGGCTAAGGGATTGGCTTCATACAACAAACGTAATTTAGCCGGTTGCTGAGCATTTTTAGTATCGCTGGGGTAGCAAAAAATACCACCACGAGACAAAACACGATGAACATCACCCACCATAGCGCCATTCCAACGCATGTTATATTTTTTAGCGCGCGGGCCTTCATTGCCTAACAGTAATGCATTAATGTAATCGGTAAAGCCCGATGACCACTGAGTAAAGTTTGACATATTGACCGCAAACTCTGCTGTCTGTGTCGGTATTTCCAGTTGTGCGGTGGTCAGTAAGTAGCAGCCTTGTGTTCTATCTAAGGTATATAAACGCGACGGACCGCCCGTGGTCAGCGCCAGCATGGTCGAGGGACCATATAACACATAGCCCGCACATACTTGTTCGGTTCCTTGTTGAGCAAATTGTAATTCGCTGGTTGCCGGAACGTCGTCTTTGGCGCGATAGATGGTAAATATCGTGCCTATTTGACCATTAATATCAATATTAGAAGAGCCATCAAGTGGGTCAAAGGCGACAATATAAGGGGCACCTTCGGTTGCCGCAACCACCGAGTCTTCTTCTTCAGACGCAATGGTTCTAACGCGACCACTCTCTAACAACATATCTTTAAGTAACTGATTACTGATGATGTCTAATTTTTTTTGCGTTTCACCCTGAATATTCTCATCTAAGGTAGAGCCCAGCACATTTGACAATGCGCCTTGTCCCACTCTAAAAGAAATTTCTTTACAGGCTGTTAAAATGGTATCAATTAACAGAATAAGTTCAATATCAACCTTATCGTTTTCTAAACAATGAACTAAGCGTTTCATAAGTCTCCCTTATACCGATTAAGGCAATTAAGTTCTTTAAATGAAAGGATTAAACGCTCAGCCATCGACAGTTCGACTTTACGTAACCAGACACGTGGGTCGTAATATTTTTTGTTAGGACTATCGTCACCCGTAGGGTTACCTATTTGGCTTTGCAGATAAGCTTTATTGTCTTGATAATAGTCAGCAACCCCTTTCCAGCTTGCCCACTGTGTGTCGGTATCTATATTCATTTTGATGACACCATAACCAATAGCTTCAGTGATTTCTGCTGGTGCAGACCCTGAACCACCGTGAAAAACAAAGTTCAGCGCGTTATGTCCCAAAGCATATTTTTCGGCAACAAAGGCTTGAGAGTTTTTCAATATCTTAGGCGTTAATTGCACATTACCAGGCTTATAAACGCCATGCACATTACCAAAAGAAGCCGCAATGGTGAATGAATCACTGACACGACTTAAGTGCTCATAAGCATAAGCAACATCTTCGGGTTGGGTATAAAGTAATGAAGCATCAAGGCCAGTATTATCGACACCGTCTTCTTCGCCGCCTGTACAGCCGAGCTCAATTTCTAAGGTCATACCGATTGCTGTCATGCGTTTAAGATAACGAGCACAAATATCAATATTTTCGACTAATGTTTGCTCAGATAAATCAATCATATGCGAGCTAAATAATGGTTCGCCCGTTGTTTTAAAATGTGCCTCGCTGTGCGCTAATAAGCCATCAATCCAAGGTAAGAGCTTTTTAGAAGCATGGTCGGTATTAATGATGACAGGAATATCATAAAACTTAGCCACGGCTTTAATATATTTTGCCGCGATAACACCGCCTTCAATGGCGGCATCCATAGGTGAAAGTTTATGCCCTTTACCAATAAAAAAAGCCGCACCCGAATATGATAATTGAATAATAATAGGTGAGTTTATTTCACTGGCCGCTTCGAGTGCTGCATTAATAGAGTTAGTACCAATGACATTAACCGCAGGGTAAGCAAACTTATTTTTTTTAGCATAATCAAAAAGCACGCTAACATCTTCACCGAAGACAAAACCACTATTGACTAGATCTGATAAACTCTTCATATTAATTAATTCCTTGGGCAGTTAAACAAGCAGCTGTGATCTTAGACCATTGCCCCGATTCTACCCAGTTAGCATCAGCAATCCAAGTGCCACCGACAGCAAATACATTGGTTAATGCTAAATATTCATCTTGATTACTCTGCTTAATTCCGCCAGTTGGGCAAAAAGATATATCTTTAAAAACTGACCCCATAGCTTTTAAAAACGGAGCACCTCCAGATAATGAAGCAGGAAATAATTTGAGCTCGTTATAGCCAAATTCCTTTGCTAAAAGTATATCTGCCGTATTAGATACTCCAGGGAGTACCGGAACCGTACATTTAGCTAAAACAGTCAGTAATTGACTTGATACTGCTGGCGTAATAATAAAATCACTACCCGCGTCGAGTGCTTGCTTTAAAACATTAGCGTCAAGCACCGTACCAGCACCTACTTTTAATTCGGGTAGTTCTTGCTTAATGGCTTTTATAATATCAAGTGATGCTGGCGTTCTCAGTACCACTTCAACTAAACCGATACCTGCGGCGGCCATAGCTTTAGCAATATTAAGTCCTTGTTCAACATTGTCTGCTTGAATTATAGGTAGCAGAGTCTGCTTTCCCATCAGTGTGGAAAATGATTTCATGAATGATCCTTATTAAATTTTTAGACTAATTCGAGTTGAGTTTTAATAAACCGATTAAACTCATCTGCTGGTGCAATAGCACCTCTATGTTGTATTACAAAGCCAGCGGCTTTTGATGCTAAGGAGATTGAGTCATTTACTGAGTAACCCTCAATACGAGCACCAAGGTAAACGCCATTAAATGAATCGCCAGCAGACGTCGTGTCAACCACATTTTCTACTGGGGTGATGGCAAATTGAGACGTTTCGCCGTCAACAACAACTAAAATGCCTTGCTCGCCATTTTTTATGATTAATTCAGTTAAGCCAAATTGCTGACAGTATTGATTAACTTCTTCAACGGTAGTCATGCCAAATAATTGTTGAAAATCATCAACACCAGGCAAAGATAAATCTGATTTTTGTAAGGCTAATTCAAACTGCTCTTGAGCTTCTTTGGCGCCACTCCACATACGGGGACGGTAATTAGGGTCAAATACAATTTGTACTCCTGCGGCTTTTAATTGATCAATTAAAAGCCAGAATGCTGCTCTAGCACTTGGCTCAATAACAGCCAAAGAAATACCGGAGAAAAAAAACATATCTCCTTTTGCTAATTGACTTATCACTTCATCATCAATGTGTTGCATTACTTGGCGAGCAGCAGAGTTTTCACGCCAATAGGTGAAACTACGTTCACCTTGCTCATCAAGTTGAATAGAGTATAAACCTGGGATTTTTGTTGTCGATTTAAACACAAAATCACAGCCAATATTTTCATTCTCAAAGTATTGGAGCATATCAAGGCTAAATGGGTCTTGACCAACAGCGGTAACTAAATGCACGTTCATGTCAGCAAAAGTGCGTTTTAGGTAAACAGCTGTGTTAAAAACATCTCCGGCAAACGATTGTTTCATTAGAGTAGATGACTGATCTTGTGCAGCAGGCATCAATTCAATCATACATTCGCCGAATAAATAAATGTTCTTCATTTACATAGCCTTATTAATTTAATTAAAATTTATCCGGTAACTAATTACCGGATGATTACATGCTTAAGCTTTAGGTTTTAATGGTTCTATTTTGGGAATAAGAATCCAAACAGCGGCCATTGCAATAATAGCTAAAGACGCACCGATAACAAAAGCAGGGGTGTAGTTACCATCAGCAGTTAAAATAGGCACTAACGCTGTTAAGCCTAATGCGCCAAATTTTGCCGCCATGCCTGAAAATCCAGCGAGTGTACCAACAGATTTTTTACCAAAAAGGTCACTAGGTAATGTTTGAAGATTACTGATAACGGTTTGGAAGCCAAATAAGATAACAGCCATAATCATTACCGCTGTAGTGGGTCCACCAGGGCTTGCCATCGCTAATAGTGCTGGCAACATAATCAAACAACCCAAAGTAATGGTTAACTTACGAGTTCTATCAATATTCCAGCCTGCCTTTATACGATTCTGTGCAAGAAGACCACCAAACCAAGCACCAAACATAGCCCCCACATAAGGTACCCATCCGTAGATACCAATAGCTTTAACATCCATGCCATACACTTCGTTAAGGTAAATAGGGATCCAAAAAACAAATAGCCACCAAATAGGGTCAATAGCCGCTGAAGCAATAATTACGCCCCAACTTTCTTTACGTGACAGTAATTCACCCGTACTTGGGTTATATTCGTCTTCCGTTGAAGAATCATCAACATTAGTATTTCGTTGACCCGTTAAAATATATGCGCGTTCTTCATCGGTGATCCAAGGATGTGATTTAGGTGGCGCCTTTACCAATATAATCCAAGGAATAAGCCACAATAAACCAACCAAACCAATAACAACAAAGACCATTTGCCAACTGAAATAAACGGTCAAATAGGCCACTAACGGAATAGCAATGATACCGCCAATAGCAGCACCAGAGTTGAAGATACCTTGTGCTAAGGCACGTTCTTTTGTCGGGAACCAATCGGCATTACTCTTAGCTGCACCGGGCCAGTTTCCAGCTTCCGCAACACCTAATATAGCGCGAAAAATACTGAAACTCAGTACACCCTGTGCAAATGCGTGAGCGGCAGTGGCAAGAGACCAAACACCAATAGATAACACAAAGCCTAAACGAGTACCGATCCAATCAAATATCTTGCCAAAAATTGCTTGACCAAAAGCATAAGATAAAATGAAAACCATGGAAATATTTGCATAGATTTGTTTTCGTTCAAAAGCTGATTCATCAGGAAATAAATCTTCAACGATGTCTGGCCACAATACAGCAAGTGCAGATCGATCAATGTAGTTAATTACGGTGGCGATTGCGATTAACGTAATAACCCACCAACGGAGATTTTTAAGTTTCATTAGCTGCTTTCCTTATTGTGAATATGATCAAAAGCACCTTCTTCGACAAAATCTTCCCGAGCAGGGCTAAAAGTATCAATTAAAATTCCACCGGTATGGCAAGTCGCACCATGGTCAGCATGGGGTGGTATCATACAGCTATCACCTGGCTTTAATATTTTAGTTACACCATTAATGTTAAAGTGAAATTCTCCTTCAACAACATAGGTTACTTGAGAGTGCCGGTGAGCATGATTGTAACCAATGGCACCTTTTTCAAACCAGATCTTAACTGCCATCAACTCATGGTTGTAACCCAACATTTGACGCTTTAAACCGCCGCCTATATCTTCTATTTCTGTTTCATTACCAAATGAAAAATTTTCACTTTGACTCATGGTTGACCTCTATTTTTTAATTTCGAACAATTTAAAACGGCCATCAAATTTATATTTTGAGCCATTAAATGAAAATGCATTGCGTTGATTTTTTTCAGTTGCATTAAACGCTAATAGATAATGTTTATCGCCACTAAGCATGATTTCTACCACATCAATATCATCAATCTTTTGATGTGATAATGTTTCAACACTGCTTACTGCTGCGATGGTAAATTCTTTTGATGGGTTATATTCGCCATGCGGCTCTAATACGCTAACAAAGGTATGATTCTTAGATTTTGTTTTACGGTTGATAAAGGCATTTTCGTTACGTAAGTTAAAGAGCGGATCGTTGGCACCAATCTGAGTAAAGATTAAGGAAGCATCACCGTCCATAACGATCGAGTTTGTGTAAAACCGACCATTATCATTTAACCAAGTAATTTGAGATAAGCCAGCCTTGGGTTGAGCTTGTGCTTTTAACCATAAGTGTTGATAGCCATTTTCTTTGCCAAGGACTGGCAAGCTAGTTAAATGGGTGTTTAAGTCAAAGCTTGTGCTAATTAAATGACCTTTGTAATGGACAGGTAAATCATACTGATGTGCTTGCTTTGACATAACATCAAAAACATCAACAACCAATGATTGTTCCTGCTCTGGCAGTTTTATTAACGCTATGGTGCGAGTTAATGAAACACCGTCATAAGCACTATTGATACGTGCAGAACTGATGGTCACATTAGTATCTTTTTCAAAAAACACCAGTTTAGGGTAATTGGCATTACCCACGGCAACATTGGCATTAAAATGTGATTTTTCGTCAACAACAACGGTGTTATGCGCAACAGTTTGTTTAGCCCATGTTTGGTTTTCTGGCAAATATCGCCCACCAAATTTAGCTTCAACATTTAAAAATCGAGCAGCGCCGTAATCTGAGACTATCTCTTCACCTTTATCATAAAATTGCCAAGTCAGTTTATCAAAATGTCCATGACCTAAACCTTGCGCGGCGGGTTTAAACAGTACCGCTTGTTCTCCACCAACATTTTGGCGCATGATCACTAAGGCACCTTGCTCGCCATCGTTACCATCACCAAAGGCAACCGACTTAAATTTATAAGGCGTAGCTAGATGATTATCTAAAGCATTTGCCACTTTTAAACCGTCGCCAGTTAATAAAATCTGTTTCTGCAGGTTAGCAATATCAAGTAAACCTGTGTCTTTTGTAAAACCATAGGCTATGGCAACACCATTAACTAACTCAATAGTATCGATACCCTTACTTTTAATCGCATCATTAATTGGAAAGAATAAATTGTTGTAGCTTAATTGTATCGTCGTATCAATCGCTTTTAATACGATTCCATCACGGTATTCAAAAATTTTACGTTCAGGTTGATTGGTTTGAATAGCCTTAGCAAAGGTAATAAACGGCAGTAACGCAAAACGTTGGTAATAAGGACCTTCATTGTAATAACCTGCGGGAGAGAAAAGCTCATCTAACTGTCTTAAAAATCCGCCCTTGCCAGATTTATCTAAACCATAAAGCGCTTGTTCTACCCAGTCCAGCTCACCTAATACATAACCTGTCATACCAACAGCAGCCGTTGTCCAGGTACCATGGTTATGAACTTTATTGAATGTTTCAGGAGAATCGACAGATAAAAATTTTACAATAGGATGAAATAGCCCTTTTTCAATGGTCGATTTTTCAGCAGATGTTAAAGAAGGTATAATTAAATCGTAAGCTTGACTGGTATATACCAACCACATCGCTTCGTTTAAGCTTTGCCAAAAGAGTTTACCTGGATTTTGTTTACCCATTTTTCTTTTTGGATGCAAAGGTAAAGTAGGGTAGAGCTTTGCATACTCAAGCAACATGTCACGTACGTAATTTGCATATTTTTCATCTTGCGTTAATTGATAAATAATCCCTGCATCGTACATCAATTTATAATTTTTCTTATGGCGCTCATGGGTGTAACCGCCGCCGCCATCTTTTGGCATAGGTACATTTATCACTTGTGCTATTTGCTTATTAACTAATAATTTATTAGCAACAAAAGCTTCGGTAAACTGTCCATTTTGTTCAATAGCACCACGCATATCAGCGACATCCGCAGTGGTAATAACAAGATTAGGGCTCGTATATGCCATCACCTTATTACTTGCCAGTACCGCGGTAATCAGCATGGAAAGAAGAAATAGCCCCTTTTTTGCTGAACACCATATTGGTAAATAAAATGACATTGGATTAAAAATTTTCATAGAGAAGCTCTTAGTTAGATTGCTTGTTGTTTAATAGCACAGCGGTATGCGGGCCTGCGGCATGTAGCTCTTTCACATTAGGCGCTGCTGTACCCTTAAAGTTATTATCATTTATAGCTGTTTTGGGTTCGCCTACGGTATGTTCAATAATGATCTCAGCAGTATCAGTAAAAGTATTATTGTCGATATTGGTAACCTGTACACCGTGCAAGTAAAGACTCGATGCAGTTTTATTACGCTTACCATTACCACTATTGTTAATAGCGTTTTTATACATCGCTAAATGAGGACCAAAAGTACTTTCGTCAGTGCCACCTCGATATAAGTTAACTAAAGCACCTTGTACATTATCAAAAGTGTTATTTTTTAAAATGACATATTCCGCGTTATAAATACCTAAGTCTTCAATTTCTTTGTTTAAGCGAAGAAAATCACCGGTGATATCGGTAAATTGATTATTAGTTAACTCAATATAATCAGCAAACGAACCATTACCCGCGTCAAAAAAATGAAACGAATGATTAATATCAAGTCCACTCACCTTGCTATTACGCATAACAAAACGGTAGTTATAAACCATACCCCATTTCTGTGAACGAACTAAGGTATTACCTGAAGCATCGGGACTGTTGCTACCATTTATATTTAAGCCATCAAGAGTTAAGCTACCTCCATCAGAAATTTGAAATAAGGTAGAACGCTGAAAAGTTACCTTAACCATGCCTTTATTTTGCGCTTTAATCGATACCGTTTTATTAATATCAATCATCTTTCTAACATCGTAATTTCCATCAGCCAATATAAGGACATCGCCATTACTTGCTGAAACCACAGCATTAAATAAAGCATCGTCTTCTGCTTTAACATTAATAGTATGACCCGATTCAAAGGCAACTAAACCATCAGTTTTCTTGTACCAACTTGGACCTGTTGCTGATTTTAAAACGGGTGATAAACTCTTTTTAGCTCCCTTAGCCAAAAGTTTTTTGTCGGTAGGGTAAAGCAAGCCATTAGCTGCACGCTTAAGCTCAATATTCTTTTGGCTAATACCTGATGCTAGCTTTTCTAGCGCGACAGTATTTGCAATATTGCCTTTAAATTTAATGCCACTTACATCGTCAAATAGCGTAAAAGGTTGTTGACCATTATCATTAAAAATTAAGTTGTTTTGTACTTTAGAGTTAATTGGTACCGCACTTCTTTCTTGGTCGCTTCCTGCTGCTAGCTGAATATGATCAACATTAATTAAAGAATTATTTTCAATTAAAGCGTTATCAACTTGGTGATATCGATTAATAGATGAATTAGGAACGCCATTCATGACAGTAAAGCCACTGCCAAAACGATAACCGGTTAGTCCTTCAAGATAATTGTTACGAATAATTTGTTCTTTATTTATTACTCGAATTCCACCGGTATGGTCAACGCCATTACCAAAGAAGACATTCTCTTCTATGATATTGCCATTACCGTGGCGTAAGGTCAGCGTACCTCTCGACTCAAAAAAGACATTATTACGAATTTTATTTTGTCCTGATTTAACTGATATTATTTCTACTTCACCATCACAGCGATCAAAATAGTTATTTTCAACTACGGTGTATGAATTTGATAATGAATAATGGCTGGTGCCAATACGAAGAGTTTCGCCACCATTAGAGCCAAGAATAGGGCGAGGGCCAAAATAGTTATGATCTATTTTATGATGATTCTCTTGACTATCTACTGTATCTAAACGAACAGCAAGAGTTACCCCTTTATTACGTTTACCGGTGAGGTAGTTATGATCAAAACGATTATATTGACCATAAATAGCCACCCAATAGTCAGACTCACGCTTATCAGGATTACTGAAGTTATCAATAACAACTTCTGTTACCCGTGAATGATAAGCTAAATTTTCTTTATTACTTCTAAAAGCGACAACAGCACTACTAGGCGTATAACCATTTTTAAAAACTAATCCTGAAACGACTAAATGCTTACCAGACAACCTCAAATTTGATTGCCCAGTCAGGAAAACCTTACCTTTTGTTTGTGCCTTTAGTGTTATTGGCTTTTGTTTTGTACCTTCGCCTTTAAACAAAATTTCAAAGTTATTCCATATGCCGTCAGACAAGATAATATTGTCACCCGGCTTTACTTTTTCCAATGCATTTTTATACGCCGTTTGATCGCCAACTAACCATTCTTTTGCCGCTAATTGGTTTGTTGTTAACATTAAGCAAAATGTTATGGTGAGACAACACAGTAGATAGGGTGATAGTTTAGTTTGCTGCATAAAATAACCTATGAAATTAAAGTGTAAATTTAACGTTTTTACTAATAACTATTAAATAACGTCAACATATTGGTATTAATTGGATTTAGCTAAAATAAAAGTATCACTTCCCTTTACATTTCGGGCTTATCCAACGCCATTACTAATGTAATAAAACAGCTCACATCGTACTTTTAACTAACAATCGATTTAATTTAACTGATATCAACAGCCATTGTCAACCAAATCACATTACCAAATACCGGTCAATTGGTAATAATTGAAGTTGAATTTAGCGCTAGACCTTTATACAGAAGTTATCTTTACACCTAGACCAAAACATTAATAAACAGAAAATTCCTCACCTAATAGTTTTGCCATAAGCGCCAGAAGGCTATATGATTAGTTATATAGGGCATCACTTTATTATATTTAGCTAAGGAAAATAATATGAGCAGCAACCGCAGGCTATTTTGGGGTATTGTAGATAAAATAGAGGCTTTAATTGATTCTGAAATTTACACCGCAGGCAGTCGCTTACCACCAGAAAGAGAATTAGCTGAAACATTTAAAGTGAGCAGACCAACGATTCGAGAGGCAATAATTGCCCTAGAAGTTCGTGAGAAAATTGAAGTTAAAACAGGTTCCGGCGTTTATGTTTTAAAACCGGTTAACCAATTATCGGGCTTACACAAGCAAATTAATGCTTTTGAGGTTACTCAAGCTAGAGCATTAATTGAAGGTGAAGTAGCAGCGATTGCGGCAACAACCATCACCGAAGATGAATTGGTTCGCTTACATCAAACCTTAGTTGATATGGAAAACAGTCAGTTTATTGCTGCCGCTGATAAAGAATTCCATCAAATTATAGCCAATGCCACCCGTAATAGTGCGATGATTTTAACCGTACAAAATCTTTGGAAGCTTCGCTCATCAACACCAGAAATTATTAAAGATTATGACAGTGTTTGCAGTAAAGATAATTCAAAAACACTTGCAGAGCATAAAGCGATCTATCAGGCATTAAAATTAAGAGACGCTCCTCAAGCAAGGCTTGCTATGCACAGTCATTTTAACCGACTAATAAACGCCTTATTTGATGCCGTTGAGTCGAGAGCGTTAGAAGAAATAAAACAAAAAAACAGTGAAAAACGTGGACTATATTCAATTCCTCACTCTAACGATATTTAATTATAACTTTATATCAGGTAAAACATAAAAGGCCTCTTTAATAGAGGCCTTTTATTTAACTATATCGTCAATCAACTCATCACTTAAAATCTAACAACAGTGCGGTCGCCTTACTAATAGCGTCATTATGCTAAAACAATATTCGTCACTTTAGCATGATATACATTGAAATTACTTCGCCAATTTAAGGAAGTAGTCAAATATTTCTGGCACGTTACCATTACCCATGTCGGCAGCAACTGCTGCATTTAGATTGGCAGAAGTACCTTCAGCAATTTGTGACACAGTACCAAGGTCTTTGACCATTTCTAAAAAGTAACCTAAATCTTTATTCGCATTAGCGATAGAGAAACCTAAATCACTTACACCATCTACGGCGTAGTTTTTACAAAAGCCCATAAACGGTGAGTTAGATGGACCTGTCGACATAATATCAAAAAGCTGTTGGCGGTCAACGCCAGCTTTATCAGCAACAGCAAAAGCTTGTGACATCGCTGTAACCGTAGTCATACCGATGAAGTTATTTATGAGCTTAGTCGTGTGACCTGCACCAAGAGCGCCAAGATGGAATACATTTTCACCTTGCTGTTCTAAAATAGGCTTCACTTTATTAAAAGTATCTAAGTCACCAGCAGCCATAATATTAAGTAAGCCATCTTTAGCATGAGCGGGTGTTCGACCTAATGGGGCATCTATCATCCCTGCGCCTTTCTTGGCAAGATCTCCACCAATCTTACGAGTAGATGCTGGTATAGAAGTACCAAAATCAATCAGAACAGCACCTTCTTTAATACCCGCTAAAATACCGTCTTCAGCATAAACTAGCTTTTCAACAACAACAGAAGTTGTTAACGCAAGCATTACTATATCACTACGTTCTGCGAGTTCTTTCGCTGAGGTGACTTCAGTAGCATTACCGCGAGCAATTACCTTAGCAACCGCCTCTTTATTTAAATCCATTACATTTACTTGAAAGCCACGCGTTTGTAGGTTTTCGACCATGTTGCCGCCCATAAGGCCAAGGCCGATGAAACCTATAATAGGTTTTGTCATATCTAACTCCTAAAAATATTATTGTTTGTTTATCTGAGTGCAACATTGCTCACTTTATCGATGGGCATGTTATTTTATTTGAGTATATTTAGCTAAATTATCTAAGCCCTAGGGTAATACTCGGTATATAAACCGAACACCGAACCTTATATTCAAGCGGTTAATAATTTCGGTATAAACACGGTATGCTTGTCTTGTGTCTATACAAACTTATTGCTTAGAAACACTCGAAACAATAAGGAACCATTAAATACTAACCAAAACAACAATAGGTGTCAACCAATCAATAATTATTGGTAATAGAGTTGGTTTAACTTATTAAAAACAATGAAGCTTATAGGTGTTATCCGTATTCATCTAAGCTATTTTATAGTTTAACCATTTCATTTATAACAGTCAGATAAAAACCAAGCGATTGATTTAAATACCCTTTAACTAAAATTTATTGTTAAATACATACTTATCATTATATGATAATTTATTATATTTTTAGCTCATACAAAGCGCTGTAGTTTTACAATAACGTTTATATTGTTACTAATAAACATCACTTTAATGGCTATTATCTAATAGATTATTGTTGAATCAATTGTGCGCCGCCCCCTGGTTAACCAATAAAAAACATATGGTTGATCAAAAAACATTCAACCACAACCTATTTAGACCATTACAATATATAAAATAGACTCCTTTATATTTTATTAGAATATAAAAGATACATATAAAAATAAAAACATTCGTTATTACTAATGCACAATAATCGACCAAAAACTGTTTATTCAATAACTTACAAGATAAAACAACAATTAATAAACAACCTGGTAACCAACAAAACAAATATTGGTATACCAATTAACACATATTTACACTTGTTTTGTATAACCAAAAGATTGACCTTTCCAATTTTTATTGTAACTATCTGTAGTAATTCCTTATCAGTACTAAGTAATTTACTTGTAAGGTGTTGGAGGTTTAGGGGACGATTTTTATAAATTAAAGATGTGGCTTTTGAGATGTTTACAAATCAAATTTCAAAAAAACTACACAGGGGAAATATATGAGACAAAAATTATCAAAATTAACATTAGCGATTCTTTCAGCTACCTCGCTGAATTTTGCAGCATCGGTAAGTGCACAAGAAGCTGAAATAGATCCACAAGTAAACAATGAAACTGAAATTGAAGTAATTCAGGTTACGGGTATGCGAAGCTCTCTAACGACTGCCCTTGCAGAAAAACGTGAAACAGCTAACCTGGTCGAAGTCATTATGGCTACAGATATTGGTAAGCTACCTGACCAAAACCTTGCAGAGGTTCTTGAAAACGTAACAGGCGTTCAAATCACAAGAACAGCTGGTATAGGTACTGGTGTTCAAATTCGTGGTAGTAACGCTAACCGTGTTGAAATTAATGGTGCTTCTACAGTCGGCTCAGGGTCTGGACGAAGTGGAATGAATTTTGAAGATCTTTCTGCGGCCATTATCGCGGGTGTTGAAATAACAAAATCACCAGAAGCTAAAACGACCGAAGGCTCTATTGGTGGCACGGTAAATTTACGTACTATTCGTCCTCTTGAGTTGACTGAGACATTAGGATCACTTCGCTTACAAGGTGAAGACAGTAGTTTAACCACTGATGGTGTTCAGCCAAGATTCTCAGGAGCATACGGAGATAACTGGGAACTTGACTCAGGTAAATTTGGATTTGTTATAAGTGGTAGCTACGCTAAACAAGAAGCTACGTCATTTCGTCCACGCGTTGACCGTGATGGTAGCCTTGTTGAAAATGTTAACGCTGACGTCTATAGAAGTGGCACATTAGAAGATCAAGCAACTAAAAGACCTGCAGCTCAAGATTTCGATTTTCTCGGCATTCAATTCCTTAATCAGGAATTAGAAAATTTTGAATATGAAACAACCAATATTGCCACTACTCTTGAGTTTGCCCCTAACGACAACACAAAATTTTTCTTTGATGCTATTATTACCAGCCAAGAGCGTCGTCAAGAAAGTACACGAGTACAAGGTTCAGGTGTTAATAGTGTACTTAACTACACTTTACCTTCTCAGTTTGAAACAATAAACTTTGGCTCTCTTGATGGTGTAAATCTAGGCAGTATTCAAGCGGCTACCAGAGGCACAATTCAACCAATCAATTCAGTTGATGACGACGATCCAAACTTACGCTTTAACAGTGATACTGGTGCTCGTGTAACAGACACCGAAGTTTTTAGATTTGGTGGTGAATGGCAAGGTAATAACTTATTTGTAAGTGCAGAGTTATCTACAGCAAATTCTGATACCGTTACCCCTTCATTAAACACTCAATTAAACTTTATTAACCCTAACCCACTGACGCCTCTTGATGGTTCGAGTAACGATAACAGTGTGCCATTTATTTATGATTTAACTGGTGACTCATTGGCATTTGGTATTGATTTTGCTTCTCCATTCGCACCAACTGTTGATGATTTACTTAATCCAAATAACGTTGTGCTAGATCAGGTAGACATAAGTAGAAGCTCTACAGATAATTCTGAAAATGCATTCCGCACTGATTTCACTTATTTTATCGATGAAAGTATGATCACTTCTGTTGATTTCGGTTATCGCTACAATGAAACAAAACATAGTGCAGTATCAATATCTGATCGTATTGGTGGCTTCAGCAAAATGGTTGATAGTCCAAACGGCGCTTTGTTTTCAGAACTTCTTGTTGCTGGTCCTAGCCACTTTGGTGATGCTGATGGCAGAGAACTAGCCCTTAGAAATTTTCTTATTATTAATCCAGACTTAGCATTCAATGACCCAGACGGTGTGTTAGCGACCTTAGAAGCGGCTATTGTTGCTCATGGTGGTAACCAAGACTTTTCAAACCTAACACCTTCAGATACCGCAGCTTTTAAAATAAAAGAAGAAACGCATGCGCTATACGCACAAGCAAACTTTGAATATAAAATGTTCCGTGGTAATTTTGGTGTTCGTCATATATCAACAGATATTGCATCAACAGGTAATACAGTAGTCAATGGTGTTGCAACGCCAGCAACAAACAAAGGTGATTATAGTTATACATTACCTCGTTTGAATTTAGTTGCCGATGTAACTGACGATGTGGTTTTACGTTTAGGTTGGGGTAAAGACATTCTTCGTCCTAACTTTGGCGATTTAAATACCTCGGTATCATTTGGTACAAACGAAAATCAATCTGTCGAAATTGGTAATGCTGGTTTGGAACCTGAAGAAGTCACTTCGTTTGATCTTTCTGCTGAATGGTATTTTGCTGAGGCAGCAGTAGTTAGTATCGGCTATTTCAAAAAAGAACGTACTAACTTATTTGTTACTCAATTAGAAAGTGCTGCAATTGACGCAAACGGTTGGCGTGAACCTGGACCTACATGTGCAGGAGGCGGTATCTATAACCCTGCTGTTCAGCCTAATGCAATCGGAGATCCAAATACCACAGGTTTGTGTGTTGATGTTGAAACACTTTTTAATGATACTGCAACAACGACTCAATCAGGTATAGAAATGGCTGTCCAGTATGACCTTTCCAGCTTCGAAGAAGACTTAGGTTGGGCATCAGGTTTCGGCATTGTCGCCAACTACACCATACAAGAGTATAAAGGCGGTTCAGCTTTTTACACTTCAGCGTCACGCGGAACAGATATCCTTAATGCAATACAAGGTGTTTATGACGATGCAAACTTTGTCACGTATTCATCAGAACGAGGTTTACTTGATTTTTCAGAAAACGCTTACAATGTAGCTGTTTACTATGAAAAATTTGGTCTTTCAGCAAGATTACGTTATACGTGGCGTGATGCGTTCCGCACTGAAGATACTGCAGCGGGTGCTAGCCTTAACTCTACATTAGGCTTCCCTGTCGTAACGCATGACAGAGGACAACTTAATGCTAGTGTAAGTTATGACGTCGATGAAAATTTAAACCTTGGTGTTGAAGCTGTCAACTTAACAGAGTCAGACATTACACAGTCATGTGTTAATGAAGGGGCTATGTTATGTGCTCAAGGTATAACAGACCGTCGTATTACCTTTGGTATTAGCTACAAGTTCTAAGAAATAAAAAGCGCTTATTCCGTCCTATAGTCATATTTATTTGTATGTAAGCGCTGTAGGTAAAGCATCAACTAAGTCATTAATGAGAAAAATCTCGTTAATGACTTTTTTTTAAATAAAAATAGTGCTGTGATAACAACCAAGGTTATCGTAGAAAATAAAGAGTGATTTTCTAAAATGATAAAAGTGTAATGGAGGTTAAGCGGACTATTTATTAAGACAAATTAGTGTCTACATTAGCTCGGCTATGTGGCATTAGTGATTAGTAGACTAAAAAATTATAATTCCAGACGAGATTAACCCCTTAAGCACTAAAGCATTTTATTTTAAGTCATTACTCGACTAGATTAGATGAAAGACCCTAACAATGAATCTATGACCAATAAAAAAGCGACCACTCAAAAGAGTAAGTCGCTTTATAATTAAGATCTCATATCTACTGATTAGATCTCAAACCTATTTATCGATAACAACAATTTTCTTTAATATAAGACTTATTACTCAACGGTAACTGATTTTGCTAAGTTACGAGGTTGATCAACATCTGTGCCTTTAATTATTGCGACATAATATGAAAGCAATTGCAGTGGTAACGTATAAACAATGGGTGCGATTAAATCGTCACATACCGGCACATTAATAACTTTCATCGTATCATCACTGGCAAAATTTGCTTCACTGTCAGCGAACACATACATTAAGCCACCGCGCGCACGGACTTCTTCAACATTTGATTTAAGCTTTTCAATTAAATCATTTTTAGGCGCAACAACGATTACAGGCATATCAGCATCGATTAACGCTAATGGTCCATGTTTTAATTCACCAGCGGCGTATGCTTCAGCGTGGATATAAGAGATTTCTTTTAACTTCAAAGCCCCTTCCATAGCGATAGGATATTGGTCGCCACGACCTAAAAACAAAGCGTTGTGTTTGTCAGCAAAGTCTTCTGCTAAATCTTCGATAGAACTTGCTAATGCTAAGACTTCTTCTAGTTTACTGGGTAAAGCCATTAATGAACTGGCGATTTCATTTTGAACCGTTTCACTCATACCGTGATGTTTACCTATAGCCCATGTCATCATTAACAAGCCGACTAACTGTGTGGTAAATGCTTTGGTAGAAGCAACGCCAATTTCTGCACCCGCTTTGGTCATGAAAGCGAGATCAGATTCACGTACTAAAGATGAACCGGCTACGTTACAAATAACTAAGCTGGCTTTATAGCCAAGCTCTTTTGCTAAGCGAAGTGCCGCTAAAGTATCAGCTGTTTCACCCGACTGAGAGATAGTTACAATTAAGGCATTTTTAGGAACATGAGACTTTCGGTATCTAAACTCACTAGCAATCTCTATATTACAAGAAACACCCGCTAGCGACTCTAACCAATACCGTGCCACCATACCTGAATGGTAGCTAGTACCACAGGCAATAATCTGTACGTGTTCGATACCCTTAAATATTTCATCCGCGCCTTCACCAAAAGTATTCATATCGAGCACATTACCAGACAAGCGACCCTCTAAAGTATTTCGGATAGCCGTAGGTTGTTCGTAAGTTTCTTTTAGCATGTAGTGACGGTATTCACCTTTATCACCACTGTCTTGACTGATATCTTGTTCTTTTGCTTCACGCTTTACGGGTACGCCGTTAGTATCAAATACGTTAACTTCAAAACGAGTGACTTCAGCAACGTCACCTTCTTCAAGAAAAGCAAACTTTCGCGTGACCGGTAATAGCGCCATCATATCAGAGGCTATAAAATTTTCACCTACGCCATAACCTATCACTAAAGGGCTGCCAGAGCGTGCAACAACTACACGACTCTTATCGGTCGTATCAAGTACAACTGTGCCATAGGCGCCATCAAGCTGCTTAACTGTTTTTTGTACTGCTTCAAGTAAGGTCGCTGATGTTTTCAATTCAAGATGAACTAAATGAGCAATAACTTCAGTATCTGTTTCTGAAACAAATTCGTAGCCCAAGCCCTGCAAACGTATTCTTAAACTTTGATGATTTTCGATGATACCATTATGAACAACAGCGATATTTTCACTAGATACATGTGGGTGAGCATTCACTTCACTTGGCGCACCATGAGTAGCCCAGCGCGTATGAGCAATACCTGTTCCACCTGATAAAGGGGTTGTTATTAAAGCGTCTGCTAACTCTTGTACTTTGCCTAAGCGGCGTACTCTGTTTAATTGGTTGTTATTATCGATAATAGCAACACCGGCTGAGTCATATCCACGGTATTCTAGGCGTTTTAACCCTTCAACTAATATATCTGCTACATCACGTTGTGCTACAGCACCTACGATCCCACACATAGTTTTTTCCTTTTATTTTGCAATGAGTAATTTAACGTCTTGTTCTAAGAGTTTGGCTTTGAGTTCATCAGACAGATCTGCATCAGTGATCAGTATGTCTATATTTTGCCAAGGAATTTCAACGTTAGGTATTTTACGATTAATTTTTTCAGATTCAACAAGTACAATAACTTCACGAGAGACGTCGGCCATCACGCGGCTAAGCCCTAAAAGCTCATTAAAAGTAGTCGTGCCACGCTCTATATCGATACCATCGGCACCAATAAAAAGTTGGTCAAAATCATAAGATCTCAAGACACTTTCCGCTACTTGACCTTGAAAAGACTCAGAATGTGTATCCCAAGTGCCCCCGGTCATCAATAATGTCGGTTCATTTTCAAGCGCATGCAAGTCAGAAGCTATAGCTAAAGAGTTGGTCATTACGATTAAACCTTGTTTGCTATTAAGCTCTTTCACTAAGGCCGAAGTCGTACTACCGCTGTCGATAATGATGCGGTTATGATCACGAATAAGTGTTGCCGCTTTACTGGCAATTGAAACCTTTCGTTTCGAAACTTTATCAGACTTATGCTCAATAATATCTCTAGGCAAAGGCACAGCTCCACCGTAGCGTCTGAGCAATAATCCGCTATTTTCTAGCGCAGCTAAATCTTTTCTGATGGTTACTTCTGAAGTAACGAATTTTTTTGCAAGACTATCGACACTTACTTCTCCGTGCTCATTAAGCTCAGAGATAATACTGTGGCGACGCTGCTGGGTGTTTCTTTTTGACATGCGATTAGTTTATCTTTTGTTTCGACACTTATCTTACAGAATAAGTTTCGTTTAGTAACTTAAGCTATTAGAACAAAAGTATGCTTTTATGGCAATAAATATTTATTTCACTGATATTAATCCTAATTAATATCAGTGAACATAAAAAAGAGGCACATATTGCGCCCCTTTCATTTTAAATATCAATTAACCTAGCTTTTTTTGGTCGGTCTTTGCCAGCCGGTTATATTTCTTTGTTTACCTCTAGCAACCGCTAATTCACTGGCTGCTACATCTTTAGCAATAACAGAGCCTGCACCTATGGTGGCATTAGCACCGATAGTAACCGGGGCCACTAACGAACTATTTGAACCGACGAAAGCACCGTCATCTATAATGGTTTTAAACTTATTAACGCCATCATAGTTACAAGTGATGGTTCCAGCACCAATATTAACATTTTGACCAATAATCGTATCGCCCAAATAAGTTAAGTGTCCCGCTTTACTCCCAGCTCCTAAGGTTGTTTTTTTCATTTCAACAAAATTACCAACATGAGAGTCTTTATTCATTACAGAGCCGGGGCGCAGTCGAGCAAATGGTCCGACAGAACAGTCTTTACCAACAACGGCGTCTTCGATAATACTATTTGCTTTAACTATGCTATTTTCGCCGATTGTACAATTTTTTAAAATACAATTGGCTCCTATTTGCACACCACTCGCTAAGGAAACATCACCTTCGAAAATACAATTGATATCGATATGCACTTCTTCTCCAATGACTACGTTTCCACGAATATCGATGCGGTTAGGATCACGTAGGCTTGCCCCCGCTATCATTAACGCTTCGGCTTCACGTAGTTGGAAAGCTCGTTCTAATGAAGCAAGTTGCACTCGATTATTGGCACCTTCAACTTCAATCTCGGTATCGGGATGAGCAGTAGCAATAGTTTTACCTTCATGATGACATGCGGCAATAATATCAGTTAAGTAATATTCACCTTGGGCATTGTCACTTGACAAATTTGCTAACCAACGTTTTAAATCTCCACCATTTGCTAATAAAATGCCGGTATTAGCTTCGGTAATTAATAACTGTTCGGCCGAAGCATCTTTTTGCTCTATGATGCCAACCACTGCATTATCTTTACGCATAATACGACCGTAGCCAGTAGGATCAGCTAAATTTACCGTTAGTAATCCCATACCATGGTCTGGTTTAACCGCTAATAATTTTTCTAATGTACTAACTTTGGTCAGTGGTACATCACCATAAAGCACTAAAACATTTTCATTATCTTTAATGAAAGGTGATGCCATATCTACGGCATGTCCGGTACCTAGTTGTTCTTTTTGTTCAATAAATGTTAAATCATCATTTGCACTACTATTCGCTATTGTCGCTTTTAATACTTCACCACCAAAGCCATAGACAATATAGATATTATCGGCGTTTAATTGGCGTGCAGCATTAATGACATGGCTAACCATAGGTTTGTCAGCAATTGCGTGAAGTACTTTAGGGAGTGATGAACGCATGCGAGTACCTTTACCCGCGGCAAGAATGACAACTGAAAGAGACATAGTATATCCGTTATTTATGTTTTTGATGGTAATAACAAATATTGTAACCTTGTTTTAACAGATAAACTATAGCCAAGTAGCGCTATAAGTATCTGATATATTTTTACATCATCAAGATTAATTGTTTAACAAGGTTCAGTAAATTTAACCGAGTGGCTGTGTAGTAAGACTTAATTAGCCAGTATATTAAAGACAAAAAAAAGCGATATATACCTTAAGTAAATATCGCTTCTCTGTCACTAAAACTTAGTGCTTTGTCTGTAAAGTTAGACTTTTTTATTAGACGCTTGTATTACGCGTAATTGCGCAGTTACTCGCGCTAATTCAGCCGCAACTTCAGCAAAACCAACATCTCCGCCATGGGCGTTCATGTGTTTTTCTGCACGTTGCTTAGCTTCTAATACTTCTTTTTCATCCAAATCGTCTGCACGTATCGCTATATCAGCTAATACGGTTACGTTATTTGGTTGAACTTCTAACATGCCGCCAGAAAGATATATAACATCTACTGAGCCACCATATTTAACAATACGAGCCATACCAGGTTTTAGCGAGGTCAATAAAGGTGCGTGACCAGGCATAATACCTAGTTCACCTTCTGAACCTGTGATCTGTAATGATTCAATACGTCCAGAGAATAGATTCTCTTCTGCACTTACTACATTTAGATTTACCGTCATTGCTGACATTTTGACCTCCTAAAGTAGGCGGTTAGATAGTCAATAAGTCGATGACTTACGTTAACCTAACACGCCCAAGCAAATTACATGTTTTTAGCTTTTTCAACTGCTTCTTCGATAGAACCAACCATATAAAAAGCTTGCTCAGGTAAATCATCGTATTCACCTGCAAGTAAGCCTTTAAAACCACTGATAGTGTTTTTAAGTGACACATACTTACCAGGAGAACCGGTGAATACTTCAGCAACAAAGAACGGTTGAGATAAAAAGCGTTGAATCTTACGTGCACGATTCACAGCTAATTTGTCTTCTTCAGATAATTCATCCATACCTAAGATGGCGATAATATCTTTAAGTTCTTTGTAACGTTGTAATGTTGATTGAACACCACGGGCAGTTTCATAATGCTCAGCGCCAACAACTAATGGATCAAGTTGACGAGAAGTAGAATCTAGTGGGTCAATTGCAGGGTAAATACCTTGCGAAGCGATATCACGACTCAATACAACCGTTGCATCTAAGTGAGCAAAAGTAGTAGCTGGAGAGGGATCAGTCAAATCATCTGCTGGTACATATACCGCTTGGATTGAAGTGATTGAACCTTTCTTAGTTGAAGTAATACGCTCTTGAAGTACACCCATTTCTTCAGCAAGTGTTGGTTGATAACCAACCGCTGATGGCATACGACCAAGAAGTGCAGATACTTCAGTACCGGCTAATGTATAACGGTAAATGTTATCAACAAAGAATAATACGTCACGACCTTCGTCACGGAATTTCTCTGCCATTGTTAAACCTGTAAAGGCAACACGTAAACGGTTTCCTGGAGGCTCGTTCATTTGACCGTAAACAAGTGATACTTTATCAAGTACATTTGAATCGTTCATTTCATGATAGAAATCGTTACCTTCACGAGTACGCTCACCTACACCAGCAAATACTGAGTAGCCGCTATGCTCAATCGCGATGTTACGAATAAGTTCCATCATGTTAACGGTTTTACCAACACCAGCACCACCGAACAAACCAACTTTACCACCCTTAGCGAATGGACAAACTAAATCGATTACTTTGATACCAGTTTCAAGTAGCTCATTTGACATCGCTTGGTCAGCATATGCTGGCGCTTGGCGGTGAATTGACCACTTTTCTTCTTCGCCGATTGGGCCAGCTTCATCGATAGGCTCACCCAATACGTTCATGATGCGACCCAAAGTTGCAGTACCTACTGGAACTTGGATGTTCTCACCTGTGTTTTCTACATTCAGACCACGACGTAAACCGTCAGATGAACCCATGGCGATAGTACGAACTACGCCACCACCAAGTTGCTGTTGTACTTCAAGTACTAAGCCACTAAGGTTACCTTCAGTTATTTTTAACGCGTCATATACCTGAGGTACAGCATTTTGTGGAAATTCTACATCCACAACTGCGCCAATGATTTGGACGACTTTACCTGTACTCATGTTTAATCCTCTAATCTTGTGCTCTTATTTACTAATAAAATAAACAAAGAACTTTTGTTTATACCGCTGCTGCACCAGCACAGATTTCACCCAATTCTTGAGTAATACTTGCTTGACGCGCTTTGTTATATACCAATTGTAAATCATCAATTAAGTCACCCGCATTATCTGTTGCAGCTTTCATTGCAACCATACGAGCAGCTTGTTCACAGGCGAGATTTTCAACCACACCTTGATATACTTGCGATTCCGTATAACGAACGAGCAGTTTTTCAAGTAAAACTTGAGCATCAGGTTCGTATAAATAATCCCAGCTATGCTTAAATGCGTCATCATCTGACTTAGGCAAAGGTAAAAGTTGATCGATTGTTGGTTTTTGCGTCATGGTATTAACAAATTTGTTATATACAATGAACAATCTATCTATTTCACCACTATCATAGGCATTCAACATCACCTTAACACTACCAATTAAATCAGTTAGTGAAGGATTGTCACCTAATCCAGACTTCTGCGACACTATTTTAGCACCGATATTGTTAAAAAATGACGTAGCTTTAGAACCCACTATGGCAAATTCAACATCGGCGCCCGCTGTTTGGTGTGTACCCGCATCAACAAGTACCTTTTTAAATAAATTAATATTTAAACCACCACACAAACCACGGTCTGTTGAGACAACGATATAACCTACACGCTTGACTTCACGTTCAACCATATATGGATGACGAAATTCTAAATTACCAAGTGCGACGCGACCGATCACATCTCGCATATTCTCAGCGTATGGACGAGATGCAGCCATGTTATCTTGCGCTTTGCGCATTTTACTAGCTGCAACCATTTCCATTGCGCTGGTGATCTTCTGTGTATTTTTTACACTTCCAATCTTTGATTTAATCTCTTTACCACCAGCCATGACTATTCTCCAAAAAGGTGAACTAAATTACCAAGTTTGAGTAGCTTTAAAAGCTTCAATTGCTTTCGCTAAACCAGACTCGATATCTTTGTTATAGTCGCCTTTTTCATTGATAGTAGCCATCAACTCAGCGTGATCATTGTTTACGTAAGTGCGTAATGCATCTTCAAAATCAACCACTTTAGCGATTTCAACATCGTTTAAGTAACCTTTTTCTGCAGCAAATAACGATACAGCTGTTTCAGCAATTGACAATGGACTGTATTGCTTTTGCTTCATCAGTTCAGTAACACGTTGTCCATGCTCTAATTGAGCACGAGTCGCGTCATCTAAATCTGAAGCAAATTGAGCAAATGCAGCTAATTCAGCATATTGTGCTAAGGCTAAACGTATACCACCACCTAACTTCTTGATGATTTTAGTTTGCGCAGCACCACCAACACGAGAAACAGAAATACCAGCGTTAACAGCAGGACGAATACCTGAGTTAAATAGGTTAGACTCTAAGAAAATCTGACCATCAGTAATTGATATTACGTTAGTTGGTACGAAAGCAGATACATCACCCGCTTGCGTTTCAATGATAGGTAAAGCCGTTAATGAACCCGTTTTACCTTTAACTGCACCGTTGGTAAACTTTTCTACGTATGCTTCGTTTACACGAGCAGCACGTTCAAGTAAACGACTATGAAGATAGAAAACGTCACCTGGGTAAGCTTCACGACCTGGTGGACGACGTAAAAGTAATGAAATTTGACGGTAAGCAACTGCTTGCTTAGACAAATCATCATATACGATTAATGCATCTTCACCACGATCTCGGAAGTATTCACCCATAGTACAGCCAGAATATGCTGACAAGTACTGTAGTGCGGCAGCTTCAGAAGCACCAGCAACAACAACTATAGTATTATCTAACGCGCCGTGTTCTTCTAAAGAACGTACTAAGTTAGCAACTGTAGAAGCCTTTTGGCCTATTGCTACATATACACACTTAATACCAGTATCTTTTTGGTTAATAATGGCATCTAAAGCGATGGCAGACTTACCAATTTGACGGTCACCAATGATAAGTTCACGTTGGCCACGGCCAATTGGAATCATTGAATCAATTGATTTAATACCTGTTTGTACAGGTTGATCAACAGATTTACGTTCGATAACACCTGGTGCTAAAACTTCAACAGGAGAAAAACCATCATTTTCAATAGGTCCTTTACCGTCAATAGGTTCACCCAAAGTGTTAACCACTCGACCTAATAAACCACGACCTACTGGTACTTCTAAAATACGACCAGTACTTTTAACTTTTACGCCTTCAGCTAAGTCAGCGTATGGACCCATAACTACCGCACCGACCGAATCACGGTCAAGGTTTAACGCGATAGCAAAACGGCTACCAGGAAGTTCGATCATTTCACCTTGCATTACATCAGCAAGGCCATGTATACGAATAATACCATCAGTTACAGAAACGATAGTACCTTCGTTGCGAGCTTCGCTGACAACGTCAAACTGTTCAATACGATTTTTGATCAGTTCGGCGATTTCAGTGGAATTCAGTTGCATGCTCTTTTCCCTTATTCTAGGATTGTAAAATTGTTGCTAAACGGCTCAATTTACCTTGTATAGAGCCATCAATTACCATGTCATCAGCTTTAATAATTAAACCTGAAATAATAGTCGCATCGACAATACAATTAAGCTTTACTTTTCGAGCCAGACGCTTTACAAGCGCGGCGCTAAGTGTTGTTTTTTGCTCTGCTGTAATTTCTACAGCTGAGGTTACATCCACAGTAACTTCTTGCTCAAATTCAGCTTTAAGTGCTAAAAATTGCGTCAAAACATGTGGTAGCACCAACAAGCGTTCGTTTTCTGCCATTATTTTCAAGAAATTTTGGCCTTGACTGTCTATTTGCTCGCCACAAACACTTAAAAAAAGTGCTTGTGCCTGCTCGACTGAAGCACCACCAGAAAGAACCCCTTTAATGGTTTCATCTTTGGCAACTTCAGCAGCAAAGGTCAGCTGTGATAACCAGCTATCAATAGCCTTTGCTTCAACAGCAAAATCGAACGCTGCTTTAGCGTAAGGACGAGCGACAGTTGTCAATTCAGACATAGCTCTATTCCCTCTTAAAGTTCAGCGACGAATTTATCTAAGATGTCACTATGTGTGGCGGCATCAATAGAACGTTCAAGAATCTTCTCGGCACCGGCGACAGCAAGAATAGCAAATTGTTTGCGCAATTCTTCTTTAACACGGTTACGTTCAGTTTCGATTTCTGTGTGACCTGTAGCTAAGATTTTTTCTTTCTCAGCTTGAGCTTTTACTGCAGCTTCTTCAACTATTTGCGTTTCACGTTTTTTCGCTGCTTCGATAATTTCGGCAGCTTGTGACTTAGCTTCTCTAAGTTGAGCAGTAGCTTTTTCTTGAGCAAGCTCAAGATCATTTGCAGCACGGTCTGAAGCAGCAAGTCCATCAGCGATCTTTTTCTGGCGAGCTTCAATAGCATCGTTCAATGGTGGCCATACATATTTCATGCAGAACCAAACAAAAACAACGAATGCTATTAATTCACCAATTAGAGTGGCGTTTAAATTCACAACCGCTCCTCCTTAATAGTAAGCTGTTCAAATAATGAAATTAAAGTACAAACAATAATACCATCGCGATACCAACACCGATCATAGCAACGGCATCGATTAAACCAGCTAAAATAAACATTTTCACTTGTAGTGAAGGAGCTAGTTCTGGTTGACGTGCACACGCTTCCAAGAATTTACCACCCATGTTACCAAAGCCAATTGCAGTACCAATAGCACCAAAACCGATTAGTAAAGCAACTGCGATAAACTTAATCGCTTCAGGCATTGTTAATATTTGTTCCATTTTTTTCTCCAAAGTTTTAATTGTAAAGTTAAAGTTAAAGTTAAAGTTAAGGTTAAAGGTTAAAAATTAATGATTATCAGAACTCGCCATACTTAAGTAAACGATTGTTAGCATCATAAAGACGAATGCTTGCAATACGATAACTAATATATGGAATACAGCCCAGACAAAGTGCAATGGAAGCTGCATCAAACCAACAGCGCCAATTAAGATGAATATTAATTCACCTGCATATAAGTTACCAAACAAACGTAGTGCTAACGAAAATGGCTTAGCAACAAGAGCAATGGTTTCAAGTAATAAATTACAAGGGATCAAAAATACCATCGCTAACTTGTTTTTGGTGTTGAACGGGTGCAAGGTTAATTCTTTAACAAAACCGCCAAGACCTTTTATTTTTATTGAATAAAAAATCATCAATAAAAACACGCCAAGTGCTAGAGCAGCCGTTAAATTAATATCTGTTGTTGGTACAACTTTCATGTAGACATCGTGACTGTCCATGCCGAAAGCAGTTTCACCGACAAAACCAGCAAATGCAGGTAAGAAATCAACTGGAATTAAGTCCATTAAGTTCATTAAAAAGACCCAAACAAATATCGTTAAGGCTAATGGTGCAATTAATGTACTTTTTCCTTGGAACGTTTTATTAACGTTGTCACCGACAAACTCGACAACCATTTCAATAAAACATTGAAATTTATCAGGAACACCTACAGTAGCTCCTTTAGCAGCTTTGCGAAAAGTCCACAAAAACAGCATACCTAGGCCAATTGACCATGCTAGTGTATCTATATGCCATGTCCAAAACCCACTGTCACTACATGCTTTATTAAATGCTAAACCAGTATCGGTTGTACACATTTTTGCATTAGTTAAATGGTGTTGGATATGGCTTGATAAGGTGACTTCTTCTGCCATTTTATTATCCCAAAAGTTAAAGTTTATAAATCTTTATCGCCAGTGAATTAACGTTCAGTTAAAAAAACTGGCAGTAGTAATGTTAAAAACACCACCACACAATATGTGCTTAAAAATATTAAGGGTGAAATCACTAAAAATTTAAATACTAGCGCGAATAATAACGCTGTATAGAGCATTTTTAATTTTACGCCGGTATAAAAAGATTCCATAACCTTTCTTGAGGCATTTGCACCTGCATACTTAAATGCTTTATAAGCGAAAATAATATTAGGAACTATCACCACTACTCCACCTACAAGTAAAGAGTAAGCGTATAAGAGTCCCCAATTGAAATATGTTATTACCGCGCATATAACGACCAACATTGTCATTATACCGATTTGTCTCGACGCTAATTTTCGACCAGGCGTAGTTAATAAATTTTGATAACCTTTCGCCACTGCGGTCTCCAACGTAATGCTTCGTAGTCATAGTATTTTTTAAAGTTAATACTTTAACTTTAAAAAAGTCGTCGCAAGTATACTTAATTACAGCACTAATGCAACAAAATAGGGCGTTGATTGCCCCAATATGTACAAAATTTAACACTAAATTTAGAAAGCTTTAATCGAAAATGAAAACGTTACCTTTGAATGACATAACTAAAGATAAAATAGTTAAATAAAACTTATTTTTTATCGTGGTTAATGGGTAATAAACAATATTTTTTATTATTACCCGTTAACTACCTTAAATATAATATGCGCGCAATCTAATAAGAGTTGAAGCGAGAAATAATACTATCAAGCTCAGATAGGTCGCTGTAGGAGATAACCAATTTTCCTTTACCTTTTTTGTTATGAGCAATTGTCACCTGTGAACCAAATCTTTCTGATAAATTTTGCTCTAAACTTTTAGTATCTGGGTCTTTTTCTTTTTCTTCAATCACCTTCTCTGGTGCTTGTATCTTTTTAATTAACGCTTCTGTTTCACGAACGGTTAAATCTTTAGCAACAACAGTTCTAGCCGCATTACTTTGTATGTCTTTTTCTAATGCTAGTAACGCACGTGCATGTCCCATTTCGATATCACCGTGTTCTAGCAATGTCTTAACGTCTTCGTTGAGATTATTTAAACGCAGTAGATTAGAAACAGTCGTTCTAGATTTACCCACCGCATTGGCTACTTCTTGGTGCGTTAACTCAAATTCTGTTAATAAACGCTCTAATGCAATAGCTTCTTCCATTGCATTAAGATCTTCACGCTGAATGTTTTCAATTAAGGCAATAGCGATTGCAGCTTCATCGGGTACATTTTTAATTAAACAAGGAACCTTGTCCATTTTAGCTAATTGCGCGGCTCGCCATCGACGCTCGCCAGCAATTATTTCATAATTGTTTTCACTAATATTTCGAACAACAATTGGCTGTATAATTCCTTGAGAAAGAATAGAATTTGATAAATCTTCTAAAGCCTCAGCCGACATATCTTTGCGGGGTTGGTATTTACCCTGTTGTAATTGCTCTATGGGTAAATATTGTAATTCACTGTCTTGATTAGAAGATAAATTACGTTGAGTCGCATCATCAGTTTCTTTATTTGATGTTAATAATGCATCAAGGCCACGACCTAGGCCTCTACGTTTTGCTGGACTCATAATTTTCCTTCGGGTTTATCTAAATAGTTAATCAATTGTTTTTTCAGGTTTTTGTTTTTTTTGTTCTGCTTTACGTAATATTTCACCGGCAAGTGCTAAATACGCTTTTGCACCAGTTGATGACTTATCGTAATACATTACTGGTGAGCCAAAACTGGGTGCTTCAGCTAAACGGACATTACGTGGAATTACGGTTCGGTAAACTTTATCACCAAAATGACGTTTCAATTGTTCTGAGACATCATTAGCTAATCGGTTACGGGGGTCGTACATCGTTCGCAAAATGCCTTCTATGTGTAAGTCAGCATTCACTACCGATGTTAACTGCGAAACTGTGTCCATAAGTGCTGTTAAGCCTTCTAATGCATAGTATTCACATTGCATGGGCACCAACACCGAATCAGCAGCAGTCATGGCGTTCACTGTCAGCATATTCAATGAAGGAGGGCAGTCAATTATAATATAATCATATTGATCGCGAATAGGGGCTAAGGCATTTTTTAGACGATGTTCTCGAGAATACACTTGCATTAATTTGATTTCAGCAGCAGTAACATCAGTGTTGGCGGCAATTAAATCATATAAACCTGACGTTTCTCGACATACCACTTCTTCGAAAGACTTTTGTTCGACAAGTAATTCATAGCATGTTGCGTGTACTTCATACTTATCGATTCCACTGCCCATAGTGGCATTGCCTTGAGGGTCTAAATCAATTAATAATATTTTTCGTTTGGTTGCTGCTAGTGAGGCAGCTAAATTAACAGATGTTGTTGTTTTACCAACCCCACCTTTTTGGTTAGCAACCGCAATGATTTTTCCCACAATGACCTCGAAAGTATTTTATTATATTATTATTTTTTTTAGTTTAATAACATGGCGTTCGCCTTGTAAATTAGGCACGATTATTTCGCTACTGTCTACAAACTTTATATGTTCTGGTAATTGTTCTATTTCTTCGCGGGGAAATTGACCTTTTAGTGCATAAAATCGCCCCGTTTCATCCGCAATCAGATGTTGACACCAATTGACCATATCTTCAAGTGATGCAAATGCTCGACTTAACACACCATCAAAGAGTTCATCAGGTTGATATTTTTCAACCCTGGATAAAACTGGTGTGACATTCTTGAGCTTTAGTTGAAAAACCACTTGTCGTAAGAAAGTGATTCTTTTACCTAAACTGTCCAATAAAACAAAATTTCTTTCAGGGTATAAAATAGCTAGCGGTATACCTGGTAAACCTGGTCCTGTACCTACATCAATAAATGATTGACCTTTTAACTCTTTGCCTACCATTAGGCTATCCATTATATGTTTAACCAGCATATCACTGGTATTACGGACAGATGTTAGGTTATAAGCCTTATTCCATTTATCTAACAATTCAACATATTGAATTAATAAATCTATTTGTGCTTCATCGAGTGTTAATTCGCTTTTATCAATGAGTAATGTTAGTTCAGTTTTAAGTGTCATTTTTTTTTCGCGTTTTAATAATTTTAATTAGGCAATCTTACGTAACAAACCATGCTTTTTAAGATAAACCAATAATAACGATATCGCTGCTGGTGTAATACCGGATATACGTGATGCTTTGCCAATTGTTTCAGGTCGTGAATCACTTAATTTTGCCACAACTTCATTTGATAAACCCGATATTTGGGTAAAATCAAAATCTAGTGGGATCAGCGTATTTTCGTGTCGTTTCTTTTTTGATATTTCATCAAGTTGTCTATCAATATAACCTGCATATTTAATTTGAATTTCAACTTGCTCTGCAGCTTGTTTATTTGTAATTGCCGGTCCTAAACCTTCTATTTTCATTAAATCATCGTAACGAACTTCAGGGCGTCTGATCAGATCTTCTAAACTATTTTCTCGACTGATATCGGCTTTAAGTAGCTCATTGATTTGATCTACGCCAGAGTGATCTTTTTGGATCCAGGTTGTTTTTAAGCGTTGACGCTCTAGTTCAACCATCTCTATTTTTTCGTTAAAGGCTTTCCAGCGAGCTTCATCAACTAAGCCCAGTTTATAACCTTTTTCTGTTAATCTGATATCAGCGTTATCTTCGCGTAACAATAATCGGTATTCAGCACGTGAAGTAAACATACGGTAAGGTTCTTTAGTGCCTAGCGTCGCTAAGTCGTCAACCAATACGCCCATGTAAGCTTCATCGCGGCCTAAAATAAGTTCTTCTTTTCCTTGTACTCGAGCTGCAGCATTCGTCGCCGCTAATAGCCCTTGAGCTCCAGCTTCTTCATAACCAGTCGTACCGTTAATTTGTCCAGCAAAATATAAATTTTCAACAAATTTACTTTCAAGGGTTTGTTTCAAATCGCGAGGATCAAAGTAATCATATTCAATAGCGTAGCCCGGTCGAGTGATATGAGCGTCTTCAAAACCTTTGATTGAACGTACTAATGCCATTTGAACATCGAAAGGCAAACTTGTTGATATACCGTTAGGATATATTTCATGGGTTGTTAACCCTTCAGGTTCAACAAATATTTGATGAGAATCTTTATCTGCAAAGCGAGTTATTTTATCTTCTATTGAAGGACAATATCTTGGTCCAACGCCTTCAATAACGCCAGTGTACATTGGCGATCTATCGAGACCATTTCTAATAATATCATGGGTATTACTGTTGGTATGGGTAATGTAACAAGGTACTTGAGCTGGATGATCATCTCTTGATCCCATAAATGAAAATACCGGTCGAGGATCATCGCCTGGTTGTTGCTCCATTTTAGTAAAATCTAAGCTGCGTGCATCTAAACGAGGTGGGGTACCTGTTTTTAAACGATCCATTCGAAATGGCATATCACGTAGATTTTTTGCTAAATTTACACTTGCAGGATCTCCTGCTCGGCCACCTTGGTAATTATTCAAACCGATATGAATTTGTCCTGCTAAAAATGTGCCAACGGTTAAAACAACGGACTTCGCTTTAAATTTCAATCCCATTTGTGTAGATACACCGACAATTCTATTATTTTCTAGAATAAGATCGTCACAAGGTTGTTGAAAAATAGTAAGATTTTCTTGATTTTCTAAATGACTTCTAACATACGAGCGATATAAAATTCGATCAGCCTGTGCTCGTGTAGCACGAACAGCAGGACCTTTACTGGCATTTAATGTTCTAAATTGAATTGCAGCATGGTCTGTAGCCGTTGCCATTAATCCGCCTAAGGCATCAATTTCTTTAACAAGATGTCCTTTGCCAATTCCGCCAATGGCTGGATTACATGACATTTGACCTAAGGTGTCGATGTTATGCGTTAACAATAATGTTTTACAACCCATACGTGCTGCTGCAAGACATGCTTCAGTTCCGGCATGACCACCACCCACTACGATTACGTCATAAGATTCTTGGTACCACATAAATTTCAGGCCTTGATTAAACGTTAAAAATATTTTTATGAATAATTTGTTATTCAAAAATTAGGGAACGTATTTTAGCGCTTTTTTGCGATGAGGGGAATGATCAAATGACTAAAAAGATCTGAGTGTGATCCTTCTTATAATATATAAGATCTTTAAAGAGATCTTATTACTATTACTTATTAGTAAAGCCATTTTCTGTTGATAAGTCCTTTTTTCTTATAAATAACAGTTCATTAGTACGATCATAACACTGTGATCAAACTTTGATCAAAGGGTTTTAAACCTATGATCAAAATGGCTAGTTATCCACAAGCTAAATAAATTAGAATTCTATACACTGAATAATAATAAGAAATTAATAGCTTTTACCCAGACTTATCCACAGATGGTTGTTGTAGGGGACAGTTTTGTTGATAACTTATGAGTAAGATCTTTATAAAAGATCTTTATTAGTTTCTAACCAACGTTGAGCAAGATCCTCTGGATCTATTTCATCACTCATATCTAAGGTTTTGATCACGACTATTTCATTGCAACCCCTTGATAGTAATAACTTTTGAAAATCTTTAGCGGCTTTACAAAAGGTATCATAATTTGAATCACCCAAACCTATGATCATAAATTTAACTGGGGATAGATCTATAGTGCTATTTTTAAGATCTTCAACAAATTTTTGAATGTTGTCAGGAAAGTCTCCAGCACCATGAGTCGATGTACAAATTAGCCAAGTTTGATTATCGGCTATTATTTGTTCAAATTCGGGCTGCAAGTGAAGAGTTGTTTGGTGATTTAGTGCCAATAATGTCTCTTCACAGGCTTCAGCAACATACTCAGATCCACCTAACATACTGCCAACAATGATTTGAAATGAGCTCATTTTGTCCCTTTTTTCTTAAATTTAAAGTGGTATTTAGCGTTATTTTCCGATACAAAAAGACGAAAATATCTCTGTTAATAAGTCGTCATTGGTAAATTCACCAGTTATTTTATTGAGTTCTATCTGACATAAACGTAACTCTTCAGCAAGAATTTCTCCTGCGACATAAGATTCAAGCTGTTCTAAACCAATAATTAAATGATGGTGAGCTTGTTCTAATGCGGCTAAATGTCGTCTCCTTGCCATAAATCCTCCTTCGGTACTGCCCTGATAGCCCATAATACTTTTTAAATGGTCTTTGAGCTCTGCTATGCCATCACCATTTTTTGCCGATAAGGTTACCGTAGGAATATCATTAGTCGCCGATAAACCGGTCGCTATGCCCTTAATATCTGCTTTGTTTTTAATAATGCTTAAACCAATATTTTTGGGAAGTTTGGCAAAAAATTCTGGCCATAATTTCTGTGGATCATCATTATTATCATCACAAGCATCGATCATAAGAAGCACTCTATCTGCTTGATTTATTTCCTGCCAAGCGCGTTCAATACCAATTTGCTCTACTTGATCGTTACTTTCACGTAGGCCGGCCGTATCAATAATATGCAGTGGCATACCATCGATGTGTATCTGCTCTGTAAGGACATCTCGTGTTGTTCCTGCTATATCTGTGACAATAGCTGCTTCACGTCCGCTTAATGCATTTAACAAGCTTGATTTACCGGCATTAGGTCGTCCAGCGATAACTACGCGCATTCCTTCACGAATAATACTGCCCTGATGGGCTTGGCTTTGAACCTTTTCTACCTGACTTATGATTTTTTTCAGATCGCCAACAACTTTTTCATCAGCAAGAAAGTCTATTTCTTCTTCAGGAAAATCAATTGCGGCTTCAACATACATTCTTAAATGAATAGTACTTTCGACAAGTTGATTAACAAGCTTAGAAAAATCACCCTGTAGTGAATGTAATGCACAACGAGCCGCTTGCTCTGAACTCGAGTTGATTAAATCAGCGATGGCCTCAGCTTGTGTTAAATCTAATTTGTCATTAATAAATGCCTGCTCACTAAATTCACCGGGTTTTGCCATACGTACTTTAGGTAGTGCTAAAATTTCTTTTAACAGCATATCTAAAATCACGGGTCCACCATGTCCTTGCAATTCAAGGACATCTTCACCAGTAAATGAGTGGGGCGCTTTAAAATATAAGGCAATGCCTTGATCGAGCGTTTGCTGGTTAGCATCATTAAAGGGTAAATACTCAGCTTTTCTAATTTCAGGTATCTTGCCCAAAATAGCCTGAGCAACACTCTTAACTTCAGGTCCAGATATTCTGATAATACCAACGCCACCTCTACCAGGTGCAGTAGCTTGTGCGGCAATGGTTTCTTTTTGATATAAAATTTCGGTCATAATCATTTCCTAGATAATAGCTTAGCTATTATAAACATTTTTCACTGGAAATAAAAAAGGCGACCTAATAGGCCGCCTTTAATAATTTTACGCTGTAGAAATTAATCTTTAGCTTTGGCTAGTTTAGCTTTTTCAATACCACTGAAAATAATTTTCATTTGAGCAATTGAAATCATGTTACTGACAAACCAGTAAAGTACTAAACCTGATGGGAACCAAGCCATAAATACAGAGAATGCCACTGGCATGTATTGCATTATTTTCTGTTGCATCGGATCTTGTATCGTCATCGGTTGCATTTTTTGCATAACGAACATACTTACACCCATAAATACCGGTAATATAAAGTAAGGGTCCATAGTAGAAAGATCTTCTATCCAGAAAAAGAACGGTGCATGTCGTAGTTCAACACTTTCTAAAAATACCCAATACAATGCTAAGAATATTGGCATTTGAATGATCATTGGTAAACAACCACCGGCTGGGTTCACTTTTTCTTTTTTGTACATTTCCATGGTAGCTTGTGACATTTTCTGACGGTCATCACCAAAGCGTTCTTTTAACTGTGCCATTTTAGGCGCAAGTTCACGCATCTTAGCCATTGAGGTGTATTGTGCTTTTGTTAATGGATACATAGCACCCTTAACGACTAAGGTAATTACAATAATCGCAATACCCCAGTTAGTAACTAAAGACTGAATTTGAAGTAATAACCAAAATAGTGGCTTACTGATCATGAATAAAAAGCCGTAATCTATAGTTAACCCTAAGTTTGGCGCTATCTCATCAAGCTTATATTGATCCTTAGGACCAACATAAAAAATAGCTGAGGTTGTCGCTTGGCTATTTGGTTGAATAGTCACAGATGGTGACTTAAACCCAATAACTGCTTCATTGTTAGCAGAATAACTTGAATAAATATTGTTATCGGCAGTTAGACTCGGTACCCATGCGGAAACAAAATAATGTTCAAGCATTGCAACCCATCCACCAGCAGTAGCTACATTTAATCTTTTTTCTTCAATGTCACCAAAATCGTATTTTTCATAGCGATCTTCAGTTGTCGAATAGGCTGCACCACGATACGTAGGCATTAATGAACTGCCACTTTCTACTAAAGTAGACTGTTTTAGTTGTCCGTACATTTGAACGGTAGCAGCGGTAGTTGCAGTGTTGTTTATAATATATTCAACATTTACGCTGTAGTCTGATTTTGTAAATGTAAAACGCTTTGTTACGTTTAAGCCATTTTCAGCAGTATATTGTAAATCAACGATTAATGGATCATCGCCTTCTAACTGGTAGTTTTTGCTACTCGTTTGGTAAATAGGACGTCCGGACACTTTATCTATGCCTTGCGCGCCTATTAAACCACTTTGTGCGATGTATTTACGGCTACCGTTTTGCAAAACGGTAAAAGGAATATCGTTTCCTTGTTCGGTATTAAATTTGACTAATTTCGCATCAATGATATCACCACCGCTAGTCGCAATTTTTACTATTAACACGTCAGTATTAATTGTAATGACTTGTTCTTTTGCTTTAGTAGGCGCTGACATTGGCATTGCTGAGCTTGATGATTCAGGAACAAAATCTCCATTGCCGGTAGCAATTTGATCAGATGTTTGAGTCATTGTTGTTTGAGCTACTACGGGTGCATTATCTTTTTGGTATTCAGTGAATAGCAAATAAGTAACAACCATAAGCGCAATAAAAAGAAAACTGCGTTGAGATTCCATAATTTATTATTTCTCTTCTTTTGATGGTGGCACGGGATCTAATCCACCCGCGTTTAATGGGTGGCATTTTAGTATACGTTTGGCTGCTAACCAACAACCTTTTATCACACCGAAGCGATTTATCGCTTCAACAGCATAAAAAGAGCAAGTTGGATGGAATCGGCAGTTATTACCCAGTAGTGGACTAAGCCAGCGCTGGTAAGCTTTTACAAGAGCTATGGCTAGCTGTTGTGCCGCTGAATTATCTTTCGCCATATTTTTTCTAATTGTTTTCTTATTTCGGCATTTTCTAACTGATCAGTACCAGACTTTACCATTACAACCATATCGATGTTAGGTAAGTCGTGCTGATTGAGTCGAAAGCTTTCTCTGATTTGACGTTTAATACGATTTCGCTGAACAGCTAATTTAACGCGTTTTTTAGCAATAGCTAAGCCTAAACGATTACGTTCATCAATATTTGGACTAACAAGAATGGTTATGTGGCTAGAGCCGAAACGAAGAGGTTTAGAAAATACAGATTGAAAGTGACCGGGAGTCAACAAGCGTGACTCCCGATTAAATTCATAATTAACCATGATGGTTAAAATATCTCTTAATTAAAGATTAAAGAAGAGATTATGCGCTAAGGCTTTTACGGCCTTTCGCACGACGACGTGAAATTACTGCACGACCGTTTTTTGTAGCCATACGTGCACGGAAACCGTGGTTGCGTTTACGCTTTAATACACTAGGTTGAAATGTTCTTTTCATTACGCTCATCCGTCTGTTGTTGTTGCCCTGGCAAACAGCCGTATTGAGCACACTGGTTCTAAAAAAAGAGGCCGAATTTTATAGTTTGTAGCAGGTGTTGTCAATGCTTATAGTAATCTATTTTAAAAAGATCCTAATAGATCTTTAGGTTAATTATTTATATCCACAGTTTTATAACATTTGATCAAATAATTTCCATAATAATATAAGCAATTGCCACTAATAGCTAAATAATATGTAAACGATATTTTAGCAGTAAATTAGTCTAAGAAGACCGTTTTAATTGCTTATGTGTGGTTTTTTTTATTTATTTTCTCTAAAAGGGCAACTATTTAAAAGTCAATATTGATGTTGTGGATAACTATGGTGATAATAGACACATTACAAAATACCATATTTACCGACTTTTGTTTTATTTGTCATATTAGCTAAAAGATGATTTAACAAAAGATAGCGTAATTTCAGGAGCATTTGGTTGGATCATTCACTTTGGCAGCGATGCCTTTCAGTTCTACAAGAAGAATTGCCTGCACAGCAATTTAGTATGTGGATACGTCCATTACAGTGTGTTGTTGCCGATAATATCATGACTTTATATGCGCCTAATCGTTTTGTGCTTGATTGGGTTCGAGATAAGTATGTAAGTCGTATAAATGAATTGGTCACTTTGCAAGAAAGTACAAATCCTCCTTTACTCAGGTTTGATGTTGGCAGTATTCCAAACCAAAGTAGCTCTCAGAATATTATTAATACTATTCCTCAACTTGTTACCTCGAATAAAAAACGAGAAGAGCCACAAAGTAATTTACCTAAAACGACCAATGTTAGAGTTAAATATACCTTTGACAATTTCGTTGAAGGTAAGTCTAACCAATTAGCACGTGCTGCCGCTTCTCAAGTTGCTGATAATCCTGGTTCTGCTTATAACCCTTTATTTATTTATGGCGGTACAGGGTTAGGTAAAACCCATTTATTACACGCTGTTGGTAATGGTATTTTACTGAATAAACCTAATGCAAAGATCGCCTATATGCACTCTGAACGTTTTGTTCAAGATATGGTGCGTGCGTTACAAAATAATGCGATGGAAAAATTTAAGCATTACTACCGTAGTGTCGATGCATTACTGATAGATGATATTCAATTCTTTGCCGGTAAAGATCGTACCCAAGAAGAATTTTTTCACACTTTTAATGCCTTGCTTGAAGGCAATCAACAAATTATTTTAACCAGCGACCGTTATCCTAAAGAAGTCGATGTTGAAGACAGACTTAAATCTCGCTTCGGTTGGGGATTAACGATAGCAATAGAACCACCCGAACTAGAAACGCGTGTCGCCATTCTTAAGCGTAAAGCACAAGAAAGTCATATTAATTTGGCTGATGAAGTTGCGTTTTTTATAGCTAAACGTTTACGTTCTAATGTTCGTGAGTTAGAAGGCGCATTGAATCGCGTTATTGCTAATGCTAATTTTACCGGCCGGCCAATTACTATTGATTTTGTCCGAGAAGCATTACGAGATTTGCTTGCCTTACAAGACAAGTTAGTTACTATCGATAATATCCAACGAACTGTTGCAGAATATTATAAAATTAAAGTGGCCGATCTACTTTCAAAACGTAGAAATAGATCTGTTGCTAGACCTAGACAAATTGCAATGGCATTATCTAAAGAGTTAACTAATCATAGTTTACCTGAGATAGGAGATGCCTACGGTGGGCGAGATCATACGACTGTTCTCCATGCATGTCGAAAAGTTAAAGCGTTACGCGAAGAGTCGCATGACATTAAGGAAGATTATTCTAATTTAACTAGAACACTTTCGTCATAGCTTTCGTTATAATAATAAGTACATAAAAAGATAGGTAGATAAATGAAGTTTTCATTAAATAGGGAATTATTACTGAAACCACTTTTATTGGTTTCTGGTGCCGTAGAACGTAAAAGTACATTACCTATCCTTGGTAATATTCTTTTAGATATAAGTGGGCAGTCACTTACGTTAACAGCCACTGATTTAGAGCTTGAAATGGTATCTAGTACGCAAATAGATAACCAAGGTGAGGATGGAAAAATTACTATTCCCGCCCGCAAGCTTCTCGATATCTGTAAAAGTTTACCCGAAGATTCAATGTTATCTTTTGAATCTAATAATGAAGCAATCATTATCAGTACCGGTAGAAGTAAATATTCTTTAGCAACGCTACCTGCTGCTGACTTTCCTAATATAGAAGAGTGGAAAGGTGATGTTGAATTTCAAATATTTAAATCTGACTTGCTTCGATTAATAGAAAGTACTCATTTTTCTATGGCAAATCAAGATGTTAGATACTACCTTAATGGTATGTCTATAGAGACAGAAGGTAACGAAATTCGCTCTGTAGCTACTGACGGTCACCGTTTAGCGATATGTAAAATTTCGTCTAATGAATTAACACTGCCGTCTAGACAAGTTATTGTGCCTCGTAAAGGTATCTTAGAAATTATTCGTTTACTTGACCCAGTCGAAGAAAACGTTCAAGTCTTTTTAGGCTCAAATCATATTCGTATTATTGATAGTGGCTTTTCATTTACCAGTAAATTAGTTGATGGTCGTTTTCCTGACTATCGTCGTGTTTTACCACGCAATGGTGATAAAGTACTCAACACCAGTAAAGAAAATTTACGACAATTATTATCCCGCGCTTCGATATTATCTAATGATAAGTTTAAAGGTGTCCGTCTTAATTTTTCTAAACACGAATTAAAAATTACGGCTAATAACCCTGAACAAGAACAAGCCGAAGAAATATTAGAAATTGATTTTCCTTACGAGGAAGTTGAAATAGGTTTCAACGTAAATTATGTTCTAGATGTTCTAAACGCAATAAAAGAGCCTGAGGTTAAATTTACTTTAGCCGATGCAAATAGTAGTGTAGTTATCGAAGGTGCTGAAAGTAACGAAGCTATTTATGTTGTTATGCCAATGCGACTTTAATGAGTATAGAAAAACTTACCGCTTATGATTTTAGAAATTTAGCAGCAGATACTATTGAATTAAACGATAATATTAATTTTATTATCGGTGATAACGGCAGTGGTAAAAGCAGTTTACTTGAAGCTATTTTTTACTTGGGTCATGGTAAGTCTTTTAGAACGTCGCAAGTTGAAAATTTAGTTACTCACAATAAAAGTAAATTCATTGTTAGTGCTAAAGACGATAAAGGATTACAGTTAGGTGTTGCCAAAGATTTTGCTACCGGCTTAACAGAAATTAAAATTGCTGGAGAAAAGCATAGACAGCTTTCTCAATTAGCAATAAATATTGCGGTACAAGTTATTACACCAGAAAGTTTTAAATTATTTTTTGGTGGACCGAAACAAAGAAGACGTTTCATTGATTTAGGATTGTTTCACGTGAAACATTCATTTTCAGATTGTTGGAAAGAATTTTCAAGAATACTAAAACAAAGAAATGCTTGTTTACGTAATAGGTCTGATGTTGATACCTTAGATTATTGGAGCCAAGTATTCTGCGAGGCATCCGTAAGGGTTGCAAAATTACGTGACGAATATATTAAGGAGCTTTCTTTAGAGCTTCAACCTTGGTTAGAGTTGATGTTGCCTAGTTTAGCTGAAGGTATATCGATATCTTATAGCCAAGGTTGGAATAGTAAAAAAACATTGAGTGATGTGTTATTACAAAATAGAGAGAGAGAAAAAAAAGCAGGCTTTAGTTTATACGGCGCACAAAAGTTTGATGTGAAATTTTTAACGGGTAATGTGGTGATCGACAATCAGTTATCACGTGGCCAACAAAAGTTGTTTTTACTGGCGTTAACTTTTGCGCAAGCTAAGTTAATAGAAAAAGTTAAGCGAGTAAAACCAATTTTATTAATTGACGATGTTGGTGCGGAACTAGATTTAAATTCTAGAACCTTATTAAACAACGCGATAAATAAATTAGACTGCCAAGTTATCATCACGGCAATTGATAAAATCGCAGTAGAACCCTTGGTTCCTACTGATAATAATTATAAGATGTTTCACGTGAAACATGGACAAATCTCAGCAATAGGTAAATAGGCTATACGCTATGACAGTAGAAAATGAATACGGCTCAGACAGTATCAAAGTTCTAAAAGGACTTGATGCTGTACGTAAAAGACCAGGAATGTACATTGGTGACACGGATGATGGCAGTGGCTTGCATCATATGGTATTTGAAGTTTTAGATAATTCTATCGATGAAGCCTTAGCAGGTCATTGTACTGAAATTGTTGTTAAAATACACATAGACGGCTCTGTATCGGTTAGAGATGATGGTCGTGGTATTCCAACTGACATTCACCCTGAAGAAGGTATTTCTGCTGCTGAAGTTATCATGACAGTACTTCATGCTGGTGGTAAATTCGGTGGTGAAGACTCTGGCTATAAAGTTTCAGGTGGTCTTCATGGTGTTGGTATTTCTGTAGTAAATGCTTTAAGTAGTAAGCTAAAACTGAATATTCGCCGAGCAGGTAAATTATTTGAGCAGATATATCACGAAGGTGTTGCTGAAGCTCCTTTAGCTGAAGTTGGTGTTAGTGATAAAACAGGTACTGAAGTACGTTTTTGGCCAAGTGAAAATACCTTCACAGATATTTTATTTCACTATGACTTATTAGTTAAACGTATCCGTGAGTTATCTTTCTTAAACTCTGGTATTTCAATTCGTTTAATTGATGAACGTGAAAAAGGCAAAGAAGACCATTTTAAATTTGATGGTGGTATTCAAGCTTTCGTCGATTACCTTAATACCAATAAAACACCCGTCAATGAAGAAATATTCTATTTTGATTTAGCGCGTGAAGACGGCATTATTGTTGAAGTTGCTATGCAATGGAATGATGGTTTCCAAGAAAGTATTCATTGTTTTACTAACAATATTCCTCAACGTGATGGTGGTACTCACTTAAGCGGTTTCCGTACTGCTTTAACACGTACACTAAATAGTTACATGGTTAAAGAAGGCCTTAATAAAACGAAGAAAGGTGGTAGCACAGAAACAAGTGCTTCGGGTGATGACGCTCGTGAAGGATTAACCGCGGTAATATCGGTTAAAGTTCCTGATCCTAAGTTCTCATCGCAGACCAAAGATAAATTGGTATCTTCAGAAGTAAAAACAGCTGTTGAACAAGCGATGGGCGAAAAACTTGGTGAATACCTTTTAGAAAAACCTTCTGTTGCTCGTACTATTATCATGAAGATTGTTGATGCAGCTAGAGCGCGAGAAGCTGCTCGTAAAGCCCGTGAAATGACGCGCCGTAAAGGTGCATTAGATATTGCTGGCTTACCGGGTAAATTAGCTGATTGTCAGGAAAAAGATCCTGCTCTTTCTGAACTATATATTGTCGAAGGAGACTCTGCTGGCGGCTCTGCCAAGCAGGGGCGAAATCGTAGAAACCAAGCAATATTACCGTTGAAAGGTAAAATTCTTAACGTTGAGAAAGCACGTTTTGATAAAATGATTTCATCACAAGAAGTTGGAACATTAATCACCGCCTTAGGTTGTGGTATTGGTCGCGATGAATATAATCCAGAAAAACTTCGTTATCACAGTATCATCATTATGACCGATGCCGATGTCGATGGTTCTCACATACGTACATTATTACTGACGTTTTTCTATCGTCAAATGCCAGAAATAATGGAACGTGGTCATATCTTTATTGCTCAACCACCACTTTATAAAGTGAAAAAAGGTAAGCAAGAGCGTTACATTAAAGATGATGACGGCTTAACAGAGTACTTAACAACGTTAGCTCTAGATAGTGCCGAGATTTATGTTAATGAATCA
This sequence comes from Colwellia sp. BRX8-9, assembly GCF_014077245.1. Classification (NCBI taxonomy): domain Bacteria; kingdom Pseudomonadati; phylum Pseudomonadota; class Gammaproteobacteria; order Alteromonadales; family Colwelliaceae; genus Colwellia; species Colwellia sp. BRX8-9. The sequence goes on along the minus strand of NZ_JACGVN010000006.1, from coordinate 25,856 downwards.
GCACCAGCTATTTCAGGCTTAGCTTTAGAACAGTTAGTGAAACAGTATCGTAAAACGCATGACATTATTAAGCGTGTTTCACGTCAAATACCTGCTGATATATTAGAAAAAATGATCTACAGCAGAGAAATTGTTAAAACTGATTTTCATGATAAAGCGTTAGTAGAAGCATGGGTTGGTGACTTAGTCGCACAATTAGACGAACAAGATGGTAATGGTTCTATCTATTCTGCAGATATTAAGCATGACCAAGAAAGAAATATCTACTATCCAAGTTTTAACGTTCGCCAACATGGTATTGATCATATTTATGATTGTGGTTATGAATTCATTCATTCAAAAGAATTTGAAACTATTTTTGGTTTAAATACTGCTATCAATGGTCTCATTGAAGAAGGTGGTTATGTTAAACGTGGTGAAAAAATTAAAACGGTTACTACTTTTGAAGACGCACTAACATGGTTAATGGCTGAATCTAAACGTGGTCAGTATATACAACGTTATAAAGGATTGGGTGAAATGAACCCAAGCCAGTTATGGGAAACCACCATGGATCCTGAAACTCGTCGTATGTTACAAGTTACCATTGAAGATGCTATTGCCGCGGATTTATTGTTCACTACATTAATGGGTGATCATGTTGAACCACGTAGAAACTTCATTGAAGCGAATGCGTTAAATGTAGCTAACTTAGATATATAGTTAAGCGCGTTATTTTAAAATTATAAATGCCCGGACATCAAATCTGGGCATTTTAACATTCTGCAATACGGTAATAGCTAAAGTAAATTGATTACCGAGTAAAAACTCAAAGTTTGTTAACTTGTTACTAGGTTAATAATAATGCAATCGGTATACTTAATATCATTAGCCGTTATCGGTAAAACTCACACGAATAATGAATCGGAAAATTATGAGTACGTTCAATATAAAAACATTTCAAGGATTAATCTTTCAGTTGCAAGACTACTGGTCACGCCAAGGTTGTGTCATCGTACAACCGCTTGATCTTGAAGTCGGCGCTGGTACTTTTCACCCAATGACATTTTTACGTTCTATTGGTCCTGAGCCAATGAGCAGTGCTTATGTTCAACCTTGTCGCCGTCCAACTGATGGCCGTTATGGTGAAAACCCTAATCGTTTACAACATTACTATCAATTCCAAGTCATGTTAAAACCTTCGCCGAAAAATATTCAAGAATTATACTTAAATTCTTTAAAAGAACTGGGCATTGATCCTCTAGTTCATGATATCCGCTTTGTTGAAGACAACTGGGAATCACCAACGCTAGGCGCTTGGGGATTAGGATGGGAGATTTGGTTAAACGGTATGGAAGTATCACAATTTACTTACTTCCAACAAGTAGGTGGCTTAGAGTGTACGCCAGTCACAGGTGAGATAACCTATGGCTTAGAACGCTTAGCTATGTATATTCAAAATGTTGATAGTATCTATGACCTAGTATGGGCTGATGGTCCTATGGGTACTGTACTTTATGGTGATGTTTTTCATCAAAATGAGGTTGAGCAGTCAACGTATAATTTTGAACATGCAGATGTCGATGCTTTGTTTAATACTTTTGATCAATGTGAAAAAGATAGCCAGAAGTTAATTGCAGCAGGTTTAGCATTACCCGCTTACGAGCAAGTTATGAAAGCCTCACACGCCTTTAACCTATTAGACGCTCGTCACGCTATTTCAGTGACCGAACGCCAACGTTATATACTAAGAGTCAGAACATTATCAAAAGCTTGTGCACAGGCTTATTACGATAAGCGTGAAGAATTAGGTTTTCCTCTTTGTAAAAATAATAATACTGCTGGTGGGAAATCATAATGAACACAGAAACACTACTAATAGAGCTAGGTACTGAAGAATTACCACCGAAGTCATTAAAAAATCTTGCCGTTACATTTTATCAGCAAATAAAAGATCAACTAGATAGCGCAGGTTTAACTTACGAAGATATTCAATGGTTTGCTACACCACGTCGTTTAGCAGTAAAGGTCAGTCAGTTAGTTGAAAAACAGGCCGATAAAGAAATTGAAAAACGGGGTCCAGCCATTGATGTAGCATTTGATGCTGAAGGCAATCCTAGCAAAGCCGCGCAAGGTTGGGCACGTTCCAATGGTATTAGTGTTGAAGAAGCTCAGCGCTTAAAGACTGACAAAGGTGAATGGTTATTACATCGTGCGACACAAACAGGAAAAACCATAGCAGAGTTAATTCCTGCTATGGTCAACATTGCGGTAAGTAAACTACCTGTTCCTAAACCTATGCGTTGGGGCAGTACTCGTACTCAATTTATTCGCCCAGTCCATACCTTGACCATAATGTTTGGCGCAGAAATCATTGCCGGTGAAACTTTAGAAGTAAGTTCAAGTAATGTTGTCACGGGACATCGTTTTCATCATGAAGGTTTCGTTACTTTAGCGCATGCAAATGAATACGAAGACAAACTAACGTCGGCATTCGTTCAAGTTAATTATCAAGAACGCCAAGCATTAATTTTGTCAGAAATTAATAAAGCCGCTCAGCAATTAGATGGCATTGCATTAATTGACGATGAGTTATTGGAAGAAGTTACTGGTTTAGTTGAATGGCCGGTAATATTAATTGGTAGTTTTGACAAAGCCTTTTTAGATGTTCCCGCTGAACCACTTATTTATTCAATGAAAGACCACCAAAAATACTTTCCGGTAAATGATAAAAATGGTCAGTTATTAAATAAGTTTATTTTTGTAACCAACATTGAAAGTAAAGACCCTATTCAAGTGATTAAGGGCAATGAAAAAGTCATTCGTCCACGCTTGGCAGATGCGGAGTTTTTCTTTAAAACGGATAAGAGCAAAACGTTAGCGTCACGTTTAGAAAGTTTATCATCGGTATTATTTCAGAAACAGTTAGGAACATTAAAAGAGAAATCTGAACGTATTGCTTCATTAAGCGCGGTTATTGCCGGACAAATAGGCGAGAACACGGAACAAGCAAAACGAGCAGGTTTACTCAGTAAAACTGATTTGATGTCTGATATGGTTTTAGAGTTTCCTCAAGTACAAGGTACTATGGGTAAATATTACGCTGAGAATGATGGCGAAGCACCTGAAGTTGCTCAAGCCTTAGAAGATCAATATAGACCTCGCTATGCTGGTGATGCCTTACCTGAAGGTAATATTGGTTGTGCAGTCGCTATTGCAGATAAAATTGACAGCTTAGTGGGTATTTTTGGTATTAACCAAGCTCCTAAAGGTGATAAAGACCCTTTTGCGTTACGTCGTGCGGCAATTGGTTTGATTCGAATTATCATCGAGAAAAAATTACCATTAGATATCAATACCTTAATTGAAGAGAGTGTTAGTTTATACGGTGAAAAACTTTCAAATGAAAACGTTAATGTCCAAGTTGTTGATTTTGTTTTGGGTAGATTTAGAGCCTATTACCAAGAGCAAGGTATATCAGTTGACGTTATTCAAGCAGTATTAGCCAATGCGCCAACTGAACCTTTAGACTTTGAAAAACGTATTAAAGCGGTAAGTCACTTTAAATCATTGGAACAAGCCGCAACACTAGCTGCCGCTAATAAACGTGTTGGTAATATTTTAGCTAAATTTAGCGGTGAACTTTACCCAACGTTTAAAGCTGATTTAGCCACTGAAACACAAGAAAAAGCGTTAGCTGAAGCATTTAATGAAGTGAAAGCTACGATTGCACCGATGATGTTGGCAAAAGATTACCAGGCGGCATTAACAGAGCTTGCTTGTTTAAAAGCACCGATAGACAACTTTTTTGATAATGTTATGGTGATGGCTGACGATGAAGCGATAAAAACTAATCGTTTAACGCTATTAAATGAAATTAGGAATAGTTTCTTTGCGATTGCTGATGTTGCACTTTTACAATAGGTAAGCGTTAGTCGTATCGACACTTACTTATTAGTGCTGAATATTTAAAAAGGGAAAGTGTTAAGCTTTCCCTTTTTTGATCAAATAAAGGAAAGGTTTTTCATGAGTTTGTTGGGCGATAAGTTCATGATCCATAAAACGACAAAAACTGGGTATATCTCTAGTTGTGGAAGGGTCGTCTGCCGTTATTAATAAAGTTTCTTGAGCGGAAATTTTTCGAATCGATTTCCTTACCATCATGACGGGTTCTGGGCAACGTAACCCAACAGCATCTAATAAATGGTCGGGATTTTTGAAAACATCTTCAGGGTTATTATTCATGGTGATATACAAAGGAGATAATTAATAAGGCAATGTTAGCAAAAAAAATGAAAGCAGGGTATCAAGACTAAATTTTATTTATAAAAACTAAATTATCATTACCTTGTAACGACTTTAAAAGCTAATTTATTGGTGATAAGTATCAAGCATTACAGAATGCTAATTTCACTTGCTTTGTTGGGCTATGCATGAAAAATTAAGGGTAACTGCTAACTAGTCTGTTAAGGGTAGAGTTACAGATGTAAACAGAAATATTTTTAGGTAGAACGGGTCAATTAACGGCCAAGGGAAGTAAATTTTCTTATAATTAAGGTAACGCTATGTTTCGTTTAACATCGTCAGTGTTAATAATATTCTCACTTTTCCTCTCAAGTACAATTAGTGCAACAACATCAATAAGTCAAACCAGTATTCGTGATGCATTTCAAGAAGCAGAAAAGTACGTCTGGCAACCCAATTCATTGCATTATCAAACCTTGTATCAGCAGTTACACTATTACCCATTGCAGCCTTACTTAGATCAGCAACGATTAATGCATGGTATGAATATGTCATATACAGGTGAAATTAGTCAGTTCCTTGAAACATATCGCGGATCACCACTCGACTGGCCACTGCGTAAAAAATGGCTGAACTATTTAGCTAAACGAGACAACGCATTATTATTTCAGGACTTCTTTAAGCCGACCTCTGATGTGGAATTAACCTGTCAGTATTATCGTTATCAATTACAATCAGGCGTGGCGGAGTCAAAAATTTTACCTGAAGTCACTAAACTATGGGTGGTAGGAAAGTCTCAGCCGAAAGTGTGTGATCCACTTTTTACGCTTTGGCAAAAAGCAGGTTATAGAACCGATGAACGTATATGGCAACGTATAGCTCTGGCTGCAGATGGAGGTAAACACACATTAATCCCTTATTTGACTCAACTACTACCAAAAAAAGATCAGTATTTAGGCAGCTTATGGCATAAAGTGCGACGTGATCCTGCCTACATTAGCAATATGAAACGCTTTCCACAGAAATCTGTTAAAGAAGCCTCTATTGCCGCTTATGGTTTAAAACGTTTAATTTGGCGTGACTCTGAAAAAGCGTTAAAGATTTATAGTAAGGCTATCGAAGTATTACCTTTTTCAGAAGCACAACAACAGCAAATTGTTTTAAAATTCGCTATTGCGTTAGCCAGTAAAAACCATAAAAGCTCAGCGACATGGCTAGCTAAAGTGGATGAGAAACTGCAGTCGACAAACATTGTGCAATGGAGAATGGCTGATCTACTTAGAGCTCAAGATTGGCCAGCGATTAAAGCTGATTTAAGGGCACTACCTGAAACATTACACCAGAAAAATCAATGGCGCTACTGGTATGGACGTAGCCTACTTGAAACTGGAGAAACAGCACTAGGGCATGAAGTATTAAGTGAACTAGCGAATAAACGTCATTACTATGGGTTCCTTGCCGCAAGTGCTATAAAGCAAAGTGTTAACCTACAAAATTATCCATTAGCGATTACTAATGCTGAAAAAGTCGACTTATTGAAAAACCCAGCAGCAAAGCGGGCTTTTGAATTTTTCCATATTGGACGTTTTCATCAAGCTCGGCTTGAATGGAATTATTGGTTATCGCAGTTAAGTGATCGAGAAAAATTGGCCGCATCAAGAATAGCTTATGAAGCACAGTGGTTTGATCGTGCCATTTTTACCTTATCTAAAGTGGGTTATTTGAATGATGTTGATTTACGTTTTCCATTAGCATTTGCTGATGAAATAACGCATTCATCCGGAATTTACAAAATAAACCCTGCCTGGGCATTTGCAATAGCGCGCAGAGAGAGCTCATTTATGGCCGATGCTAACTCACCCGCAGGCGCAAAGGGGTTAATGCAAGTTATGCCCGCAACAGCTAAACATTTACAGAAGCGTAAAGTGACTAACAAGCGTTTAATGAATGCGAAAGACAATATAAAGCTAGGTACAAAGTATTTAAAGCGTTTACTTGACCGACATGATGGTAATCAAGTGCTTGCTACAGCAGCTTATAATGCCGGTCCGTATCGTGTTCGGAGTTGGTTAAAAGGCTTGGAGCCTATGCCAGCGGATATTTGGATAGAGACGATTCCTTATAAAGAAACACGTGAGTATGTGAAAAGTGTTATGGCGTATCAAGAAATATATCAAATAAAAGTAGGGCAGGATGTATCACTCTTTGATCAGATATTTACGATGAGTATTGCTCAGTAAATTCAAACGTTAGAAGAGTATGATATGATATTGGAAAATTTTCAGAGGCGCGATCAATGATCAAATTAGCAACACTTTACCCAGCCCATATTAGCGAACTTCAGCAACGGTCGAAGTCTGTTTTAAAACGTGAGAATCTACAAGGTTTAGTGATTCATTCTGGTCAAGAAATTAAAGTATTTCTCGATGATTATGGTTACCCCTTTAAAGTAAATCCTCATTTTAAAGCTTGGTTACCATTAGTGAATATTCCCAATTGCTGGTTGATTATTAATGGTGAAGATAAACCAACACTTATCTATTACCAACCTGTTGATTTTTGGCATAAAATTACACCTTTAGCTAATCACTATTGGAATGATTTTTTTGATGTTAAAGTGCTGACCAAAGCGACTGATGTTGAGAAATTGCTACCCTATGATAAAACCGATTTTGCCTACATAGGCGAACATATCGAAGTAGCAAAAGCGCTAGGATTTAAAAATATAAACCCTGAGCCTTTACTCAATTACATACATTATCATCGCGCTTATAAAACGCAATATGAACAAGAGTGTTTACGTAAGTCGAACGCGATTGCTGTTACTGGTCATAAAGCGGCAAAAAGCGCTTTCTTGCAAGGCTCGTCAGAGTTTGATATTCAGCAAGCCTATTTAAAAGCAACCAATCATACCGGTGACGAAACACCTTATGGCAATATTGTTGCACTGAACACGAATACCTCAATTTTACATTACACCGCTTTAGACCGTGGTGTACCGCAAGCACATCGTTCATTTTTAATTGATGCAGGCGCAAGCTTTAATGGTTATGCCTCTGATATAACACGTACTTATTCATTTAAACGAGATAAGTTTGCTGAATTGATTGCCCGCATGAACAAATTGATGCTCAATGCTGTTGATGGCTTAAAACCCGGGAAAAGCTATGTCGATTTACATATTGAAACCTATCGTGATATTGGTAATGTCTTACATGAATTCGGCTTTATTAATGTTGATGTTGATACAGCAGTTGAAACGGGTATTATTTCAACCTTCTTTCCGCATGGTTTAGGTCATCATTTAGGCTTACAAACTCATGATGTTGGCGGCTTTATGGCCGATGAACGCGGTACTCATGCTAATACACCAGAACAACATCCTTTTTTACGTACTTCACGTATTATTGAAAGTAATCAAGTGTTTACCATTGAACCAGGCTTATATTTTATTGAATCATTATTGGCCGATCTTAAAGCTTCAAAAAATGGCAAAATGATAAATTGGGAAAAAATAGAGGCTATGCGTCCATTTGGTGGCATTCGTATTGAAGATAATATTATTGTTCATCAATTGCATAACGAAAATATGACCCGTGAATTAGAGTTGAAATAACCCTTAAGACTATATTTACGACTTTATATTTTATGAACAAACCTTACAAAGTAGCGGCTAACAGTATTGTTGATGAAACAATCGTTAGCCGTAGTCGTTTTATTTGTTTTATTTCCCCATGTACAAGCCACGAAGATGCTAAAGAACTATTAATTAACTGTCGAAAATTACATCCTCAAGCAAGCCATCATTGCTATGCATTTCTCACAGGAAAACCAGATGATAGCCAAGGTTATGGCTCTTCTGATGATGGTGAACCTTCGGGTACAGCAGGACGACCGATGTTAGCTGTTTTACAAGGAGGTGATGTTGGTGAGTTATGTGCAATAGTTGTTCGTTATTTTGGCGGTACTAAGCTCGGTACGGGTGGGTTACAACGGGCTTATGGTGGCAGTGTTCGTCAAGCATTATTGTTAGTAGAAACAAGTACAAAAGTTCCTATGGTAGAAAAGCAATTAACGTGCGATTACGGACAGATAAACGATGTCTTGTATTTTGTTGAACAAGCTAAGGGTGAAATTATTCAACAAGACTTTGCCGCTCAAGTAGAATTGATTATAGCGTTACCTGAAGAACAACTAACAAAAGTTAAGCAACAATTACAAACGCTTTCTGCCGGGTTATTAACCCTTAGGTCTACTGACCCGTAATATAAGATAATATCAGATAAAAAAGGATACCTTCATGCCACATTGTATTATCGAATATTTATAAGAACTGGCTCAAGAACTAAATAGTAAATAAATTATGTACAAACGCTTTCTGCAGGGTTATTGAACCTTAGGTCTAATGATCTGTAATATCAGATAAAAAAGGATACCTTCATGCCACATTGTATTATCGAATATTCACAAGAACTGGCTCAAGAACTAGATATTAAAGAAATTATGTCTGCCGTTTTTGCAGGAGCAGTTAAGTCTTTATTATTTTCTCCGACTGATATTAAAGTAAGAGCAACACCCTTTACATATTTTACTGTGGGAAATGGAAGTCAAACTAGCAATAATCAACAAAGGTTTATTCATGTTTGTTGCAAAATCCTGTCAGGTCGCAATTTAGAACAAAGGCAAGAGCTATCTAAACTCGTGTTAAGTCATCTAAATTCCTTTGCTATTAAATCAATTTCAATTAGCGTCGAAATAGTCGATATGGAACGTGAATCTTATAATAAACGTGTCAGCTGAATAAATTAAAGACGAAATAGGTGATTTAAAGTCGCAGTGTTTATCTTTATGCTTTATCATCAAAAAACATGTGGTCGATGACTTTACTGAATAATAAAAATTAACTCGTGCAAATAAAAAATATCATTCGAATTCTTGGCTTACTGGTTGCTCTGTTGAGTGTAACCATGTTACCGCCTGCTTTAATTGCACTATTATACCGTGATGGTGGTGGTGTCTCCTTTCTGACTGCATTTCTGTTTTGCTTATTTGCAGGTTTACTTGCTTGGTATCCGTTTAAAAATGAAAAAAGTGACTTGCGCGCACGTGAAGGCTTTTTAATTGTCGTTTTATTCTGGGTAGTACTGGCGAGTTTCTCTGCGGTGCCGCTTTTGCTCTTAGACAAGCCTAATTTATCTGTTGCAGATGCTTTTTTTGAATCATTTTCTGGCTTAACAACAACTGGGGCGACCATCTTAAAAGAGATTGATGGTTTACCGCATGCAGTACTTTGGTATCGCCAGCAATTACAGTGGCTTGGCGGTATGGGTATTATAGTTTTAGCGGTTGCCGTTTTACCTATGCTAGGTATTGGTGGTATGCAGCTTTACCGTGCTGAAACACCGGGACCGGTTAAAGATTCAAAAATGACGCCGCGCATTGCCGATACAGCAAAACATTTATGGTATATATATTTATTTTTAACTATTGCCTGTGCGATTAGTTATTGGGGAGCAGGCATGTCTATCTTTGATGCCATTTGTCATGCTTTCTCAACAATTGCTATCGGGGGTTACTCTACACATACCGACAGTATCGGCTATTTTAATAGCCCCGCGATAAATTTTGTTTGTGTGTTTTTCTTGCTGATCGCTGGGGTAAATTTTGCGCTGCATTTTGCTGTCTTGCACAGTCGCTCCTTAAAAAATTACTTCTTCGATCCAGAATTTAAAGTCTTTATTGCTATCCAATTTGTCTTAACGCTCATTTGTTTAATTGTGCTGTTAGCAACGGGCACTTACGAAGATGGTTTTGAAGCATTCGACCAAGCCTTATTCCAGTCAGTCTCTATTAGTACCACCGCCGGCTTTGCAACAACCAGCTTTGCCGATTGGCCGACATTACTGCCAATACTCTTAATCTTTGCTAGTTTTATTGGTGGCTGTGCTGGGAGTACAGGTGGCGGAATGAAAGTTGTACGAGTGGTACTTTTATATCTACAAGGCTTACGAGAATTAAACCGTTTAGTACATCCTAAAGCCGTTTTTACGATAAAATTAGGTCGTAAAGCTTTACCTGATCGTGTTGTTGAAGCGATATGGGGCTTTTTCTCAGCTTATGCTGCGGTATTTATTATTTGTATGTTGTTACTGCTTGCCACAGGTATGGACGACATTACGGCTTTTACAGCAGTGGCTGCTTGTCTGAATAACTTAGGTCCAGGCTTAGGTGCTGTAGCCGCAAATTTTGCTGAGATCACCGATTTCAGTAAATGGGTATTAATTGTTGCTATGCTCTTTGGGCGATTAGAAATATTTACTTTATTAGTACTCTTTACTCCAGGTTTCTGGCGCTCTTAGATGTAGAGTATAGTGTAATAATAGAAACGAAAAACCCCAGATAAATCTGGGGTTTTTTATGTCTCGAGATTCACTTTTTATCTTAATAAAATGTTAGCGCGTCAACATGGAAAAGTTTCTCTACATCATAAATATAACGTTTATTGACTAAGAAAAGAATAACATGATCTTCTGACATTATCTTAGTGTCAGAGTGAGCAATTAACACTTCATCCTGTCTAACAATGGCGCCAATGGTGGTCCCCGGCGGCAACTTTATTGCTTGAATGGTTTTACCTACTACTTTTGAAGATTTTTCATCACCTTTAGCAATAATTTCAATCGCTTCTGCAGCACCACCACGTAAGCTATATACGTTATCAATACTACCACGGCGTACATGTGTCAATAATGCCGAGATAGTAGCGTGTTGCGGTGATACGGCAATATCGATATCGCTGCCATGTACTAAATCTATATAAGCACTTCGCTGAATTAGCACCATCGCTTTACGTACACCTAAGCGTTTTGCTAACAAAGATGACATAATATTTGCTTCATCGTCGTTGGTGACCGCAATAAACACATCGAATTGATCAATATGTTCTTCGAGTAACAGTTCTTGGTCGGAAGAGTCACCAATAAAAACTAAGGTATCATTGAGCTCAGAGGCTAAGTATTCCGCACGCTTTGGTGAACGTTCAATAAGTTTAACTTGATGATTTTTTTCTAAGATTTTAGCTAAGCCGGCGCCTATATTACCACCGCCAGCGATCATAATTCTTTTATATGAGGCTTCAAGTTTTTGCAGTTCATTCATTACCGCACGAATATGGATAGTGGCAGCAATAAAAAACACTTCATCATCTGCTTCAATAACGGTAGTACCCAGCGGACGGATAGGTTTTCCGTTACGATAAATAGCCGCTACTCGTGTGTCAACATTAGGAATATGTTCGCGCAAAGTTGACAGGGCATGACCAACCAATAACCCCCCGTAATAAGCTTTTACGGCAACTAAACTGACTTTTCCTTGGGCAAACTCTAAGACTTGTAGTGCACCAGGGTAATCAATTAAACGCGCAATATCACGAGTAACTAATTGTTCTGGAGCAATAACATGGTCTACGGGTATGTTTTTTGATTGAAAGAGTTCTTTTTGGTAGCGCAATATTTGTGATGAACGAATTCGGGCTATTTTATTTGCGGTGTTAAATAAAGTATAACAAATTTGGCAGGCGAGCATATTCGTTGCATCATCACTACTTACCGCGATAACCAACTCGGCATCCTCTGCACCCGCTTGCTTTAATACATCAGGGTGACAGCCATTACCAATAACAACTTGCAAGTCCATTTTATCTTGTAATTCATGCAAGGTCTCTGCATTGGTATCAATGAGCGTAATATCGTTACGCTCACCAACAAGATTTTCAGCTAATGTTCCGCCCACTTGCCCTGCGCCAATTATTATTATTTTCATAAGTTAACTTTCATTTTTAGTCTTTAAGCGGCAAGGTTGAAAGATCATCAGAGCCTATATTGTTTTTTCTAATTTAGCGTAATAAAAACCGTCCATTGATTGCTCATTTGGCAAGATTTGCCAGCCTATGTCGGTTTTTTCATTTGTTATTGGTACTAATTTAGCATTGTTATTCTCAGATAAGAACTCTTCTATCTGTTGAATATTTTCTTCGGGTAAAATACTACAGGTTGCATAAAGCAAAATACCGCCAGGTTTAAGTAGAGACCAAATGTTTTTTAATATTTGTTGCTGCAATATTGCCAGTTTTTCAATGTCTTCTGCTTTTCTCAACCATTTTATATCGGGGTGGCGACGAATTACACCGGTAGCCGAGCAGGGGGCGTCGAGTAAAATACGGTCGAAAAGTTGTCCATCCCACCATTCTTGTGAAGCAGCATCAGCAGTAATTACCTCGGCTGATAAGTTAAGGCGCGATAAGTTTTCTTCTACTCTTAATAAACGACTTTCTTCAATATCAATGGCCGTCATTTTTGCTAAGTCAGGGGTTAATTCTAGAATGTGGCAAGTTTTACCACCTGGGGCAGCACAACAATCAAGTACAAAGTCACCCGCTTGAGTATCGAGTAATATCGCGGCTTGTTGAGCCGCACCATCTTGAACTGAGATCCAGCCATCAATAAAGCCAGGAAGCTTATTAACATCTACAGCAGCAACGAGTTTAATCGCTGATGATTTATCGTCAACGAGTGCTACAGGGATTTCTGCTTGCTCGAGTAAAGCTAAATATTCAGTCACATTATGGTGACGTTGATTGACTCTTAACCACATCGGCGGTCGCTCTAAATTAGCATTAAGAATTTCTTGCCATTGATCAGGGTAAGCGTTTTGTACCTTTTTGATAAACCAGCTTGGGTGTGAATATTTTATTGGATCAGGTAACTTCGCTGCGATTTCTGCTGCATCGTCTTTGGCTAGGTTACGTTGAACATTACGTAAGACACCATTAATTAAACCTCTTAAAAAGTCGCACTTTAAAGGTTTTGTTGCTGCTACTGTTTCACTTACCGCCGCGTGGTCAGGAATGCGCGTATGCTTTACTTGATATATGCCCACTAGAATAAGAAAGTGGCCAACCCGTTGTTTACCTTTTAATGGCTTATCCATTAGCTGGCGTAAGTCATGTTCAAGTGCCGGTAAATACCGTAAAACGCCGTAACAAAGTTCTTGTAAAAGTCCTTTATCTTTACCTTCTACTTTTGCTTGAGCTTTGGGTAACTCATCGCTAAGGCTTCTGCCTTTATCAACAACAGCAAAACAACACCTTGCCGCTAGGGCTCTAATATTAGTCGCCATTATTGTTCACTCATGTTGTTTGCAGTTAAATTATTAATATGGCTGTTTTCAGCAAACCATAGTGCTTTTCCGTTTAAAATATCACGCGCTGGCATTGGCTTTTTACCAGGTAATTGCAATGACTCTAAGCACAGTGAACCTGAAGTTGTAGCAACAGTAACGCCGTTTTTATTTGCCGAAATTATTGTGCCAGGCAGGCAACCATGAGCCTCATCAGTATAGCTGGCTTGCCAAACCCGAATACGATGTTCGATATTTTTTTCATCAGTAAAGGTAAATTGTGCAACTGGCCACGGCATATAAGCACGAACTTTACGATGAAGTTCTACAGCGGGTAATTGCCAATCTAATTCTGCTTCATCTTTATCAAGTTTGGCCGCATAGTTAGCTAAATTATTATCTTGAGGCTCGGCGCTATGCTTGTTCTCAGCCATTAAATCAAGCGTGCTTAGTAAAGCAATAGGGCCGATATCGGCTAATTTTTCATAGAGTGTGGCGCTAGTATCTTGTTGAGTAATTTCACAGGTTGCTTTAGCTATCATGTCTCCGGTATCTAAACCTTTGTCCATCTGCATAATCGTCACACCTGTTTCTTTATCACCGGCCTCTAATGAACGTTGAATAGGTGCGGCGCCACGCCATTTTGGCAATATCGAGCCATGTACATTTACACAGCCTAAACGTGGCGCTTCTAAAATAACCATTGGCAATAATAAGCCGTAAGCGACAACAACCATAATATCAGCATTATAACTGGCTAGCTTTTCTTGATCGCCAGCGTCTTTAAAATTAACTGGTTGCTCAACAACAATACCATGCGATAAAGCGAGTTCTTTGGTAGCACAAGCGGTTAGCTTTTTACCACGTCCAGCACGTTTATCGGGTGGACAGTAAACCGCGACCACTTCATGATGAGAGTTAATTAGCGCCGCCAGATGTTGTGCAGCAAAGTCTGGCGTGCCAGCAAAAATAATTTTAAGAGCTTTTGACAAAGTTTTATTCCGAATTATATTAATAAAAACAATAATTAATTGTTGGCTAAACGAGCTTCTTTTTCTAGTTTTGCTTTTATCCGCTGGCGTTTTAATGGTGATAGATAATCAACAAATAACTTACCATCTAAATGATCTAATTCATGCTGTATACAAACTGCGAGTAACTCAGTTGCATTTAAGGTAAAGGCTTGTCCTTCACGATCGAGCGCTTTCACGGTAACTTCTGTGTAGCGGTCAACTTTTGCGTAACAACCGGGCACAGATAAACAACCTTCTTCATTGATTTCGGTCGTATCACTATGGCTAATTATTTCTGGGTTAATCAAGACATAAGACTGGTCTTCGTCTTCTGAAACATTAATGACGACAATACGTTGATGGATATTGACCTGGGTGGCAGCTAAACCAACACCGTTCTCTTCTCGCATGGTCTCAAACATGTCATCAATTATTTGTTGTACATCACTGTTAATATCTTCTACAGGTAACGCTTTAGTGCGCAAGCGTTCGTCAGGAAATCTAAGTACGTTTAAAATAGTCATAAATATTCAAATAATTCGCGAAATATCGCATTGAGTGTTATGTTTCAATTTTAGCTATTAAATATAATTAATAATAGTGGTTTAGGCTAAAAGCTTAATATATCTGTTTAATAGGCGAACTATCATGCTAATACGTAGTTTTTTGTTAATACTCTGCTTGTCTTTTTCAGTATTGGTTACTGCTGATGAGTTAACATTAAATAAAAATGCCCCAAAATCTTACTTTGTTAAAAAGGGGGATACTTTGTGGGATATTTCAGCAATATTTCTCAAGCAGCCTTGGCTCTGGCCAAAGTTGTGGCGATTGAATCCTGATATTGATAATCCTCATTTAATTTATCCTGGTGACGAGCTTCGTTTAGTTTTTGACGAAAAAGGGCAACCTATGTTAGTGCGAGGAAAGCCTGAACTTAAATGGTCGCCCCGAGCACGAGTTAAATTAAAAGATCAATCTGCTATTTCAAGTTTATCCTTGGACGTGATTGCGCCTTATATTAATTACAGTAGCATTTTATCTGAAGATGACATTGCAAAGCTCCCTTATATACTAGGGAGTGATGAAGGTTATAACTCTAGTATTGACGGCTTTAATCTCTATGTAAACGGCGAATTAGAGTTAGGCAAAGGTTATGGTATATATCAGAAAGAAAAGCCTATTTATGACCCTGAAACACAAGAACTTTTAGGCTACAACATTAGTGTTGTAGGTACCGGAAAAGTCTTACGCACCGGTGATATTGACAACAAAGTGCCTGCTACCTTGTATGTCGATGGCGTTAAAGAAGAAATTCGTTCCGGTGATTTCATTCTGCCCGTCAATGAAAACCAACAATACCCGTCATTTTTTAGTCTAAAGCCAGCGACTAAGTCGTTACGTGGACTAATTATCAACAGTATGAGTGGGTTAAGTGAATTTGGAAAACTCGACGTCGTAATGATTAATCGTGGCGCCGAACATGCCGTTGAGCAAGGAGATATTGTTTCGGTAAAACGAATCAGCCCAGGTGTTGTTGAAACAAGTAACGGCCCAACGTATAGCAAAGATGCTTCACGGTGGAATCGTATGGCAAATGTTGAGAGCTCTGATTATAAAATGCCAGAAGAGGTTGTTGGCGAAATGATGATTTTTAAAGTGTATCAGCAAGTGAGTTTAGCGCTCGTTATGCGTTCAAGTAAACCGCTTCGATTACAAGATATTATTACTTCACCCGTGGAAAACTAACCAACAGGCAATTCATCTTAATTTACAAGTAAAACCGCTGTACTTAGGGAGAAGACAGTGACAATAAAGTATAATTTAGCTGTTATCCCTCAACAGGGTGATGAGTATAAAAAGAAAAGCGCGAGTCACTTTTGGCTGGCGCTTAAGCTTATACCACGCCTAGCTATCCATAAAAAATTAAGACTTGTTGAACTCTTTGGAGTAGAACAACTTTTTCATTCCTCACAAGAACTGTCATCATTAAACCTTACTCAAAAACAGATAGCGGCGATTAGATCTCCTGATTGGCAAAGAATTTCTGAAATTATTGCCGCCACTGAACGATGTATTAGTGCCATTATTCCTTTTGTTGACTCTCGTTACCCTTCACAGTTAAAGCAAATTTATGATCCGCCATTGGTTTTATTTGCCCAAGGAAATATTAGCCTATTAAACCAAATGCAAATTGCGATGGTCGGTAGCCGAGATGCCAGTATTAATGGTCGAGAGAATGCGTTTAAATTTGCACAACAGTTAGCAAATGCTGGATTAGTGGTCACGAGTGGTTTAGCGCTAGGTATAGATGGCGCCGCTCACCAGGGGACGTTATCGGCAGGAGGTAAAACCATTGCGGTTGTCGCGACCGGTTTAGATCAGGTCTATCCAGCAAGACATAGATTATTAGCAAAAAACATTCTAGACAATGACGGTGCTATTATCAGTGAGTTTCCTCCAAACACCCCACCTAAGCCAGGTTATTTCCCCAAACGAAATAGATTGATTAGTGGTTTAAGTGTGGGGGTGCTGGTGGTTGAAGCCACTATTAAAAGTGGCTCTTTGGTAACCGCTCGTTGCGCCATAGAACAAAATCGTGACGTGTTTGCTATCCCAAGTACCATTAATAACCCACAAGCTAAAGGGTGTCACTGGCTGATTAAACAAGGTGCTAAACTTGTCGATAATATTGCCGATATAGTTGATGAATTAGATCTACTGCCACAAAGAGGTCTACACTTAACGATAAACAAAGAGAAAGAACAACGCTTAGAAAAAAGTCAAAAACAACACTTGTTTAACGATTCATTGTTAGCTAGTGTGGGTTATGAGATCACCCCCGTAGATATGGTGGTTTCACGAAGCAAATTACCGATAGATGTCGTACTAACTCGGTTAACAATGTTAGAGCTTAAAGGTCTGGTTGCTACGGTTCCAGGGGGTTACCTAAGAGTAAAATAGGGGCTAATTATGTTTGATATACTGATGTATCTTTTTGAAAACTATATACATAGTGAAGCCGAAATCATGGTGGATCATGAGTCATTAACGGATGAACTTACCCGAGCAGGTTTTCATCAAGACGAAATATATAAAGCGCTAAGTTGGTTAGAAAAGCTAGCAGCACTTCAAGACACCGATGCTTATCCGTATTTAACGCGAGTAGGGCGTCGCTCAGTACGTGTCTATGTTGATGATGAAATGCAATTACTTGATGTCGAGTGTCGAGGGTTTCTTTTATTTTTAGAGCAAGTGAATGTCCTAGATTTTACCACACGAGAAATGGTTATTGACCGCGTGATGGAGTTAGATACTAAGTTCTTCTCGATTGATGATTTAAAGTGGGTGGTACTTATGGTGTTATTTAACGTGCCAGGTAAAGAAAATGCTTACTCGCAAATGGAAGATCTTATTTTTGATGAGCAAGAAGGCCCATTACATTAAGTGTCAATCGTATAACTCGCTTAAGTTTGGCTAATCGTGGCATAATAACGTTAACAATATTCTAGTGATTGCATTATGCCTAATTCTGATAAACCCTTATTTTCACAGCACGAACATGCTTTAGAAAAAGCGTATGAAGTGTGCCCAGAATGTGGCAGTGAAATTGTTATAAAGAATAGTAAGTCGGGAAAGTTTTTTGGTTGTGCTTCCTATCCTGCCTGCGATTTCACTCGTCCAGTTGTCGAACACGAACGTGTCGAAGATAAAATTTTAGCTGGAACTGAATGCCCAGAGTGCCAACATGAACTTGCGGTTAAACAAGGGCGATATGGAATGTTTATCGGTTGTTCCAATTATCCCCAATGCCATCATATTGAAGATACTAGTGGTCAAGAAGACGTTGGCGTAGCTTGCCCACAGTGCCAGAAAAAGGGTAAGCAAGCCGAATTAATTGAGCGTACCAATCGCTATGGCAAAACATTTTATTCTTGTGAACAATATCCTAAATGCAAGTATGTCCTTAATTACCCACCCGTTGCTGAAAATTGCCCTCAATGCCATTGGCCGATATTAGTGAAGCGTAAAATGGCGAGTGGTAACGTCATAATCTGTCCAGAAAAGAAATGCACCTATAAGCGTAAAGAGATATAATACGCGCAATTATTTAACTAAACTTCTGGAGAGACAAAATGTCATCAACTTTTGTTGCAATTTTAATGGGTTCAGATTCTGACCTACCTGTTATGCAAGCAACCATCAGCGTTTTAAAAACATTTGGTATTGAACATGAAGTACGTGTTCGTTCAGCACATAGAACCCCTGATGCTGCTAAAGCTTACGTAAAAGATGCCGAAGAACGTGGCTGTAAAGTCTTTATATGTGCTGCAGGTTTAGCGGCTCATTTAGCCGGTGCTGTTGCAGGAATGACCACACGTCCAGTTATTGGTGTTCCAATTGATAACGGACCATTACAAGGTCATGATGCCTTACTTTCAACGGTTATGATGCCTGGTGGAATACCGGTTGCAACAGTTGCTATTGGTAAAGCTGGTGCAAAAAATGCGGGTTATTTAGCCGCACAAATATTAGGTGTTGCTGATCCGTCTATTGCAGAAAAAGTAAAAGCAGAACGCGCTGCTAATGTTATTGCTTTACTTGCAAAAGATGAAGCGATGCAAGAAAAATTAACATAAGTTTTATGTGTTATTCGAGAAACCAGCTACTTGCTGGTTTTTTTATGTCCAAAATTTACCCTGATATTTTTGTTTAGCTAAAATATAAATATCCCGCTAGATATTTACTGCGAATACCCCAATTCCCCCATTAGACCAAAGGATAATTTTTATACGCAATAATAGGCGTAAACTATCCTTAGTAAGTGCAGAAGTTAAGTAGCACTAAATAGCTACCAGCACCGTAATATAATGAGGAAAGTCGATGAACAATATTTATGACCAAGGCTTAGACAAAGTTGCAGCCAATAGCCAGCCTTTAACACCGATTAACTTTTTAAATCGAACCGCAGATGTACATCCTGAACGCGTTGCCATCATTCATGGTAAACAAAAAATTACTTATCGTGAATATCGTAATAATGTTAGACGGCTAGCCTCAGCATTAATGCAACGCGGTGTTAAGCCCGGTAATACAGTAGCCATCATGGCGGCTAATATTCCTGCCTTTCTAGACGCCCATTATGGTGTGCCGTTAACGGGTGCAGTATTACATTCTATAAACATTCGTTTAGATGCTGAAAGTATTGCTTTTCTTTTCGACCATGGCGAATGTGATGTACTCTTAACCGATACGGCATTTTCTTGTGTGGTAAAAAAAGCACTAACCTTATGTTCACGTCAACCGCTGATTATTGATATCGACGATGTAATGAGTGAAGGCGGTGAACGTTTAGGTTCTGTTGAGTATCAAGACTTACTTGCCGAAGGTAATGAAAATTTCACCGGAAATTTAATTCATGATGAGTGGCAAGCGCTGGCGTTAAATTACACATCAGGGACAACGGGTAACCCAAAAGGTGTGGTCTATTCACATCGCGGCGCTTATTTAAATTCGCTGGGTAACAACATGATCTGGCCATTAGGCAATAACTCAGTGTACCTATGGACACTGCCAATGTTCCATTGTAATGGTTGGTGTTTTCCATGGACTGTTGTTGCTGTGGGTGGAACACAAGTTTGCTTAAGGCAGGTAGAAGTTGGCGCAATCATTGAAAGTTTAATTGAACATAAGGTCAGCCATTTTTGTGGCGCGCCAATCGTCTTAAATATGATTTTAAATGCAGACCAAAAGTTACTGGCAAAAGTACCACGTGGCATAAATATCATGACCGCGGGGGCTCCGCCACCACCATCCGTTATTAAAGGGATGGAAGCAATGGGGTTTGATATTACCCAAGGCTATGGTTTAACTGAAGTTTATGGGCCTTGTGTGGTAAGTGAGTGGAAAGATGAATGGAATGATAAAAGCGACGATGAACGAGCAGCGCTAAAAGCGCGTCAAGGTGTACGCTATCCTACACAAGAAGAAGTCGATGTATTAGACCCTGAAACTATGCAGCCCGTCCCTTGTAATGCTGAAACGGTTGGTGAAATTATGTTTCGTGGTAATAGTATGATGAAAGGTTATCTAAAAAATGAGAAAGCGACCAATGAAGCATTTAAACATGGCTGGTTCCATTCTGGTGATTTAGCCGTTAAGCATCCTGATGGTTATATTGAAATAAGAGATCGTTCTAAAGATATTATTATTTCAGGTGGAGAAAATATATCTTCAGTAGAAGTCGAAAGTATTTTATATCAACACCCTGATATATTAGAGGCAGCCGTTGTCGCTAAAAGCGATGAGAAATGGGGGGAAACTCCATGTGCCTTTGTTTCATTAAAGCGAGGCCGAAGCGCTACAGAGCAAGATATCATCAGTTTTTGTCGAGAACATATGGCTACATTTAAAGCCCCTAAGACAATTGTGTTTAGTGATTTACCAAAAACGTCGACAGGTAAAGTGCAGAAGTTTATTTTACGTGAAAAAGTAAAAAGCCTCTCATAACTATCAAGTGTTTAATTTTGGCGATAAAATTATTTTTATCTGAAATTAAACACTTATTTTATCTGTTAGATAAACGCCGTATAATCATAAAATAATCCTTTAATTTTCCATTATTATTTATGATGACTTCTGCCGAAGAGGCTTACAGCCAAGGTGGTATTATTGCTTATCCAACCGAAGCTGTTTTTGGCCTAGGTTGCGATCCAGATAATTTACTCGCAATTGAAAAATTACTTAGCATTAAAAACCGCTCTCCAGAAAAGGGCCTCATTTTACTAGCGGCTAACTACTCTCAATTACTCCCTTATATTGATGACAGTAAAATACCGCAAGATAAACGCTTGAGTATACTTTCTCGCTGGCCTAACGGTATTACTCAATTATTGCCAAAAAATAGCAATACCCATCGGCTACTTACTGGAAAATTTTCCACCATAGCCGTTCGATTGACTAGCCAACCTGATGTAGTAGCGCTATGCAACAAGGTAAATAAACCGATTGTTTCTACCAGTGCTAACCTATCAGGGGAGGAGCCGGCAAGAACTTGGCAAGACGTTGAAGAAACTTTGTCAGCTGAAATCGATTTCATCATAAAAGGTAGTACTTTAGGGTATACTCAACCTTCAAGAATAATTGATGCACTGACCGGAGAGACAATTCGAGCATGAGCCAAGTAAGCATAGAAACAGTCATTGAATTTTTAAAATCACTGCAAGACAATATTTGTTCAGCATTAGAAGCCGCCGACGGAAGTGGGCAGTTCGTTGAAGATAACTGGATACGCGCTGAAGGCGGTGGTGGCCGTACTCGAGTATTAACCGACGGGACTGTTATTGAACAAGGTGGTGTAAACTTTTCAGAAGTCTCTGGTGATAAGTTACCTCCATCAGCGAGTGCTCATCGACCTGAACTAGCCGGTAGAACCTGGCGAGCCTGTGGTGTTTCATTAGTTATTCACCCTAAAAATCCTTATATTCCAACGTCACACGCTAATGTACGATTTTTTATCGCTGAGAAAGAAGGTGAGGAACCTGTGTGGTGGTTTGGTGGTGGTTTTGATTTAACCCCTTTTTATCCTATAAAAGAAGATGTTGTTCATTGGCACCAAACGGCAAAATCACTTTGTCAGCCTTTTGGTGAAAATGTTTATAATGAGCATAAAAAATGGTGCGATGAATATTTTTATTTAAAACATCGAGATGAAACGCGTGGTGTTGGTGGTTTATTTTTTGATGATTTGAATCAATGGGATTTTGATACTTGCTTAAATTATATTAAAGCTGTTGGGCAAGGCTTTGTTGACGCTTATGTTCCGATTATCGAAAAAAGAAAGCACATTGAATTCTCTGAGCAACAACGTCAATTTCAATTATATCGCCGTGGCCGTTATGTTGAGTTTAACTTAGTCTTTGACCGAGGAACCTTATTTGGTTTGCAGTCAGGTGGGCGTACAGAATCGATATTAATGTCGATGCCGCCACTTGCTCGTTGGGAATATAATTATCAGCCCGATCCAACAAGTCAAGAAGCTGAACTGGCTCAGTACTTAGTACCGCAAGACTGGTTAGCTCAATAATTATTATCATTTATAATA
This sequence comes from Colwellia sp. BRX8-9, assembly GCF_014077245.1. Lineage (NCBI taxonomy): Bacteria > Pseudomonadati > Pseudomonadota > Gammaproteobacteria > Alteromonadales > Colwelliaceae > Colwellia > Colwellia sp. BRX8-9. The sequence goes on along the minus strand of NZ_JACGVN010000006.1, from coordinate 3,341 downwards.
CTTCAGCTAGATTTTTTTGAACGCCGATTGAACGAGAAGCGTAAAGCTTCTCGTGTTTCTGTCAATGACATTAGCTGTTTTATATTTTCGTCACCAAGCTTACTTGCCACTGTTATTTACCTCTACTCCCCTCTATTTGTAAAATGTTTAAATAAAAGTTAAAACAACGCAATTTTATTGCGCTAGGTCATGTTTTTATTTTTAAGTCTCTATAGAATCCGTTTCATTAAATACCCACAAAATAAACAGGGACTTTGCACATGAAAAAACGTTTACTTACTTTAGCTGTTTTAGCTTCTCTTTCTGTAACTGCCTTTGCTGAAGATTATAAAGCCGGAGATTTTGTTTTCCGTGGTGGTGCGACTATGGTTAACCCAGATAGCGGTAAGTCAGGGGTTTTTGTTGAAGCATTAGGAGGTAACACGCCATTATCTCTTTCTGTTGATGACAATACTCAACTTGGCTTAAATTTTATTTATTTCTATGATAACAATTGGGCAATAGAAGTTTTAGCTGCAACACCATTCGCCCATGATGTCATTATTCACGATCAACAACGTATCTCTGCCGGACTGTTTGGTGCGAACGTGGATGGTGCGACATTAGCGGAAGTCACACAGTTACCACCCACAATTAGTGCACTTTATTACTTTAACAGTGCATCGAACATTAAACCTTATGCGGGTGTTGGCATAAATTACACCATATTTTTTGATGAAAGTTTTAAAAGTACACCTGAATCCTTAGGTTTTAATGATTTAGAGCTTGATGGCTCATTAGGCTTATCGTTTCAAGTGGGCGCCGATTACTTAATAAATGATAAGTGGCACGTAAATGCTTCCGCTCGTTATATTGATATTAATGCCGATGCCACCTTCAAAATTGGTGATATTAAAGGGTCTGCGTCAGTAGAAATTGACCCTATGGTTTATTCAATCATGTTGGGTTATAAGTTTTAGTATTATTAATAACACAAACTCTTAACAACACCCTTTTAAGGCAGTCATCTTTTATATAAAGGTAACTGCTTTTTTTATATTCATCATGCCTTTATTACGATAACCTTAAGTATAATTTATTACCCAGTGCTTTCTATGGATCAATATCGCGTCTTTGGTAACCCTATCAAACAATCACGTTCGCCCATCATTCACCAATCTTTTGCGCAGCAAACTCAGCAGCAGCTTAACTACCAAAGTGAATATGTAGCACTAGAGCTATTTGAACAAACAATCATTACTTTTATGCATAGTGGCGCTAAAGGTGCCAACATTACCGCTCCTTTTAAAGAACAAGCGATGGCATTATGCGATAAATTAACCGAGCGGGCTCAACTTGCCGGCGCGGTAAATACCTTAACGTTTGCGGGTGGTAAAATATTTGGCGATAACACCGATGGTGAAGGGCTTGTACAAGACCTCCTTAATCATAAAATATTATTAAAAAATAGTCGTATATTATTACTTGGTGCTGGTGGTGCCGCTAAAGGCGTGATTTTACCTTTATTAGCACAAGGACCACAGAAAATTGTTATCGCCAATAGAACAGTTAGTAAAGCCGAAGAGCTGATTAAAAAGTTTAACAACAATAAATTAACGGCTACAGGGTTCGATGCTCTGGGAGCAGAAAAGTTTGACCTTATTATCAATGCAACATCGGCAAGCTTAACGGGGAAAATTCCACCGTTATCAAAAGAGCTTATTGCTAATACCGACTGTTACGATATGGTTTATGGTAAAGAACTTAGTCCATTTTTAGCTTGGGCGAAAGCCAATGGCGCAAGTAATGTTATTGATGGTTTAGGTATGTTGGTAGAACAAGCCGCCGAAAGTTTTAGAACTTGGCGAAATGTTTCACCTGAAACCGCATCGGTGCTAAATAGGCTAAGAAAAGAGGATTAAGATGAATCAACAAATAATCTTCAACGATGATATAACTTATGATAACAACCAACAGGGCTGGATCTTTAGTGGATTACTCTCTGGTGAGCGTATTAATATTCTTATTAAGTGTACAAAGCATAATGTAATGAGTGATGCATTGAAATTTGATTTAGAAGAAATCGTTGAAGAGTGGCTCGACGATAATGAGCCACTCCCTGAAAGTCGAATAGAGCTGTACTATAAGTAACGGGCTAATAAATTATTATTGAGCAAGGTACTCATTCTTAAGCTCAACATAATTAATCGCAGACTGACTAAGAAATGCTTGCTCACTTTCTTTTAGTAATCTCACTTGTTTTACCGGGTTACCTACATATAGGTAACCACTCTCTAACGTTTTATGAGGAGGCACCAAAGAACCTGCACCAATAAAAACGTCACTTTCAATAATCGCGCCATCCATAATGATTGCCCCCATACCAACAAGTATACGATCTCCTAACGTGCAACCATGTAGCATGCACTTGTGACCAACGGTAACATCTTCACCTATAATGAGAGGATTGCCTGTTGGATTACCTGCGCTTTTACGGGTTACATGCAATACCGTACCATCTTGGATATTGGTTCTATTGCCAATGCTAATAGTATTAACGTCACCCCTAGCGGCGACCAAAGGCCAAATACTGACATCGTCACCCATAGATATATCTCCAACGAGTACAGCAGACTCATCAATATAGACCTTTTGGCCCAATTTTGGTGTGATTTTATTGTAGCTACGTAATATAGTTTTATTCATAATGAGAATTAGGTTGTGAACTTGTGCATTAATATTAGCAAATATCGACTAAAGGTTGAAAAAATATCAGTTATAAACTGTATTAATATAAATGTTTAGTTTAACGAAAGAGTATCAGCTAATAGAAGTGTGGTTAATAAATGTGGTATTCGGTCGAATAAACCTCAATAAAAACGTGGCCTGTACGTTAATTAAGCGAACAAACGTTTATTTCAAACTTATTGCAAAAAAGGGTTGACGCCCAGCGAGAAATCTCTAGAATGCGCTCCAGTTCCAAGGGGTTCAGTCAAAACGAACCACGAAAGAGCTGTTTTGATAAGTTATCTACATCACTTTAGGGTAAAGTAGTTAACTTAACGTTTTATAGATAAGGTTTGAATCTTCGAAAAGAAACTTCAAATTAAATCAAATAAAACGTTGACATCAAAACTGAGAAGCGTATCATGCGCATCTCGCTTCAGGCAAGGCCTGCAGCAACGGAGCAACGCTCCAAAGGTATAAACGAATGGGTTTTATATCTAACTCTTTACTTTAAGTAAATGAGTTTTTCTTTAACAATTAGTTATCATGCAATTTGTGTGGACACTCACATTACATTGATTTTACATAGTCGGTTCTTAATTCTCTAACGAGAGGCAAGGAAAGACGTAAAACAG
>NZ_JACGVN010000026.1:0-60086 GCF_014077245.1 Colwellia sp. BRX8-9 | reverse complement strand
GTTAACTTAACTTAACTTAAAAACGATAGGTGGCGTAAACACCTGCCACACGATCAAAATTATTATCATATTGATAACCATTTTCTTGGGCATCGAAGCTTGAATAACCAACAAACATCCCAATGTCGGTCTGTTTGCTGTAATTATAATTAACACCAAGACTAACTTCATGAGCGGATTTTTGCTGAAAGTCTTTTAAATCTCGATAAGTATAGTTAACGTTAGCCGTCCAATCTTTTGCTAAGTGGGTTTGCACACCAACAGAGTAACGGTATTCATCTTTATTTTGTAGCTTCTCTTCATCCCACTTTACATAACCTAAAGAAAAAATCAGAGCTAAGTTTTTATCAAAGACATACTTACCCTTTAAGTCGGTACCATAAGCAACCGAATCTCCATTAATGGTTGATTCTTGAAAGCCCCTTAAACCTAACCCAACCGCTAACTCAAAGCCTGCTTCATTGTCAGGGCGAGCTAAAAGTCGGTAACTAATACCATTCAAACCAATCGTTAAATTGTCAGTCAGCCCGTAGCCCAGATTTAAATTTAGCGCTGCGTGTCTTTCATCCTTCTCTTCTCCCCACGCTAAGGCACCACTGACGGCAATGGTGCCATCAGTTAATGTTAAAGGTCTTAATATTGGATTGGTAGGATATTCAGTTTCTGCAAAAACAGTCGATGAAGCTAAAAGTAATACCGTGCTAATAAGTGATTTGTTCATAATAATTGTTCCCTAAAGTTTATGTTTTGTAATTTATGGGGGTATTATAAAAACTTATTGCGTTCGGTTCCTGAGGCTTTTTGTCTATCAAATGTCAGCGTTGTGTGAAAAATTGTAAGAAAGCGCAATCCGATGGAAGTCATTACTCATCAATACAAGTGTATGAACAGGCTTGGCTACATGTTTGTGTACTTGTGTTAACACTTCATCGTAAGCATGAGGTCCCGTAACACCTAAAACATTGGGATGTAATTCAATGATTTCGTCTTTCTTAACACCTAAACAGCCAGTAACCAATACTTTACCGTTAGCAGCAAGTGCTTCACCAATAGTGTCTAAAGACTCTTGAACGGCTGAATCAATGAAACCACAGGTATTTACAATCACTAATTCTGCATCATCGTAGCTATTGGTTACATCGTAACCTTCAGTGCGAAGCTGAGTAAGGATGCGCTCGCTATCAACAAGATTTTTTGGGCAGCCGAGCATCCTTACACCAATCCCACAGGAGAGCTTTATGTTTAAAGGCTTTGATAATATTCTTGGCTGTTTTCAGCTAAGTTAAGCCAGTTTAGTTAATTAATAAAACTGGCTTTCTTGTACAACGAGGCCAACGCTAAGTATATTTAAAGATATTTACTTTCTAAATAATCTTAAACCCGCAATTAGCAAGATAAGATAACCAAAAGAGCCACCACTACTTTTTTCTTTAGCTGGAGTAACAACTGGGTCTGGCGTTGTATCAATGTTATTAACAGTTACTGTTCGTATTTCACTGCTAACCTCATCAAAACCATCTGTCACAAATACTTGAACGGTTAAGTTAGTTGACGTAGTAACATCTGGGGCAGTAAATGAAACAGTCTCAGTCGTATCACCCGTTAATATTACTGTTGCGTCATTTACAACCCAACGGTAAGTTAGCGCATCATTGTCGGCATCAGTAGCGGTAACAGTTAATATGACCGTTGTTCGTTCATCAACAGTTTGGTCTGCTGTAACATTAGTTATTATTGGTGTGTTGTTTGGAACTACAATAATAGTAACAGTGTTGGTTATAACGTTAGTACCATCTGAAACTACTAATTGCAGGTTAATAGTTTCTTGGGCATCAACGCTAGGGGCAACAAAATTAACATTTAAGTTATCTGCGTTTTCCAGTGTTAATTCTATACCATCAAGTTGAGTCCATGTATAACTATGAATATCATTATCTGGTTGTGTAACTGTAACCGCAATATTCGCTTGTAACCCTTCTCTCACTGTAATTGTTTCAGGCATAGTAACTACAGGCGCTTTATTAATGACAATGGTTTCATCTGCAAATTGAATAAATTCAAAATCAACCAAACTATCTTTATCTTCAGTAACCACAACCGATGTTACCTCTACCGTATAAGCGTTTATGATTTCAATAGTATAATCAGCTTTATTGCCAGCAAACTTAGCGATATCAATACCGTCACCACCATACAGCATATTAGCTACAGAGTTAGCAACTAAAACATCATCCCCTTTACCACCAATAGCGTTCTCGATTACCACATCATAAGAAATTGATAAATTATTGTTACTACGGTTTAAATGTTCTCCTCCAATATTTTTATCATAAAAACCAGTAGGATTTGGTGCTATTGAACTAAAGGCGCCTGCGCGTAAATCTATAATATTATTTCGGGCAGTATCAGCAACACTAAGGGTGTCAACTCCATCAACATCATAAATGATCTGATGAAAATCATATGAATCATCATAGGTATACAAGGTATCACCCGTGTTGGTATTTTCAGCTTTGCCGTATAGGTATTGTAATACCGCTACATCATATTTTTTTAAATCGGTAGGATAAAATACTTCAGATGAAGAGTCTCCAATATTTGGAGACATTAAAGTATAAAACTTATTATCATATTCACTGGTTAGCTTTACATTTACCCCTGCATGATCTGAAGGGTAAACACCTAGCGACTGCAATATATGGTAAAGCAATTCAGACTTCGCTTTTGATAAATCGTGCTTATAGTCTACTACCCAATTTGCCTCATCGAATTCGCGTTGTGGATTAAGATAGTCAAGTAGTCCATTAACACTGAGATCTATAAGTCTTGCACCTATTTCACAGTCAGTTCCTCCGTTATCACAATCATCACTATTTATAGGTGAACGATGATCACTTGGTAGCCCTGAGAAAGATATATCACCCGCAATATTTTCGAATAACAAATCATACCGTTCAGTCCTATCTATAGGATCATCTTCAACAAAGTTGATCCCTGAAACACGGCTAATACTAGTTAAAGCACCTATAATTAATTCTTTTTCACGCGGATAGAAATCACGGACATCACGTCCCCCTATCGTTTTTCCTGAAAAAGCAAACTTGATAGTTATAGGTGTACCCAATGGAGATTTTTCATTCCAGCGAATATCAGTCCAATAATCATAAGGGGCGTGACGTAAGCCTTCAACAGCTCGTTGTAAGTCAAAATTATCAGTTGGAAAAACGTGTGTTGTATTAAAGTCAACGAGGTCTGAGGCAGTTGCAAATGTTGCCATTGCTAATGTTGCTGTGAAAAATGAAATTGAAAGTGCTGAACGCACAACTATTTTATACATTTTTAAATCCTTTAAGTGGTAACTCCCTGTCATTATTAGAGAGTTTCCAGTCCAATATAGACAGCAATGATAAACGGAAAACAAATAACAATCATCTTTAATTCCAGATAATTATCATACGAAACTAAACAGAATGAATTTAAAAATACTGCTCGCCAACAACTTTTAAATCACCATCAACCTCTTTGACTTCATAGCTATTATGTTTTTTGAAATTAACGATATAACTACCATCATCTAATACTTCCGTACTTTTCAAATCACAGTTAAGCATTTTTAATATGTTTTTCATTAACGGATCCGCGTTTTCATGCATTGCCTTGTTCATTTCAAACATCTCATCGTTCATCAAGTCACTTAAGGTGTCTATATCGCTATTTTTATCGGCAATACACGCTTGCTGTGCAATTTCATTGGCTTCATCTTTTGGGTCGCCGCAAGCACTTAATACTAAGACTGCTAGAACTGAGAGTATTATTGTTTTTTTCATAATTTGTTTATCCTTCTACTGCTATTTGATACTGACCATCTACTTTAAATACTTTAATAGCATCGAATTTTTCAAAAGTAATACGAGTTGAATCTATCTTTTTATAAGTTATGGATTCTGTATTTTTAATTTTACAATTTGCATTTTCTACATACGCAGCAAACTTCTCTGGATACTTACTTGTCTTACTAATAAACTTTTTGTACGCTTTTTCAGGAAATAAAAACTGAAGCTGCTCTAATTCAATATTTTTATATGCATTACAAGCCAGCACAGCGACTTCTGTTGGTGACATTTGTGTAATTTCTGCTTGGCTTTTTATTCCACCACATGCTGTTAGAGATAGTGTTATAGCAACCAAACCAAGTGATTTTATACATTTCATAATCTGTCCTTTATTATATTTTTTATTCGTTATAGGTGATTAAAAATCAAAAAATGATGAGATAAATTAGAACAACTATGACCCCAAGCAATACCATTTTTACTTGTTCACGTTTTAAGTTGGGTTGTTGTTTGCAAATAATATCTGCGCCTTTATCTAGCAGTGCATTAATCAAGGGCTTAACAATTTGATAAACATATTTAATGAACGCTATAGCTTTAGTAATAACTAAGCTCAAAGTACTTTTTAGGTTAGTTACAAGTGAAGAGGCTTTAGCAGAATTAACCTCTGTGCTATCTCCTGTTGATGTTGATTCATTTACTTCAACTGGCTGACCTAAAATTGCCGCTTTAAATTGCTTGTTTTCTTTATAACGAGGAGAAAAGATACAGCCCACTAAGCCAATAAAAGAAGCCATTAATAAAATACTAGCCACCGAAAAAAGGTCGTCTGCGCTGTTGATTGGCAAGCCTTGAGCCATACTTTTTATTGAACGCGCAAAGTGTTTGAACTCAAAGTCACGCCCTCTTATTTCTCTCGCTACTTTTGCCATATCATAAATGTCGTAAAGCTGAGTTAAAAACCAGCCAACAACAAGAGCCACAAACACTAAAGATAACAATCTTGAAGCTGTGCGGCTAAGGCCAGTTAAGGTAACAAGCACACCTAAGGTTGCGATAACCAACAACACCATTGGGTTTGCAATATTGTATAAACTAAATGTTTCATCAGACCAGACACCTAAATCAGCCAAGGGTAAGAAAGCTCCTACGATGAAAAGTATGAAAAAAGTGGTTCCTAGTTTGTTCATCACTTGAAGATGGCTTAACGCATTAGTTTTGTTGTAACTCACGATTTGTTGATTTTCCATATTTACAAATTACCTTCTAAAAAATTATGCTGTCACCTTAGACTCTTATTTAAAGATCGAATAGATACGTAATAACTAACTAAAAGTGCAAAAAAATTTTAAAAAGATAAAATCCATCAAATCACCCTAACTAAAGTGTTTTTATTTTTTTTATTATAAATCATTCGTTTAGTTGCAAAACAAAAAGGCATAAATTAGTATGAACCAAGTCTAGAATAAAGGACTAACCACAACAACATAAGGAAAGACTATGAAAAAAACACTAAAATCGATTACAAGCTTAATAGCATTTACGAGTTTATTTTTAATGGCTAATGCATCAGCCGAATCAATGGCAGAGCAAATAAAAAAACGCTCTATTGAAATGAAAGAAGTAAAAGCACTACTCAACGATCCAGATCAGAGTACCCGCTTAGCGGCTATGGATATGATGCTTAAATCTTCAGATACTGCAATGAAAGAACAAGCTTATTCAGTAGGCTTTAACAGTGCTGATGATGCGGTAAGAGCGATAGCATTAAGAAACAAGCTAAATGAAATTTCCAGTCTAACGCTTTACTTCACCCTTTCTGAAACTGCAACAGAAAAAAACAAAGAAATATATCAAAAATTTGGCGGTAGCTTAACGCTTTTAATGAATAAATATGATGAAAAAACAGCAAAATTTACAACGTACAGCAGTTATTCAGGCAGCAGTTCAGCTGGTCGTTCGCAATCTAAACCAGGGAATGTCTCAGGCTTAACAGTTTCATTCGGTACTACAAATTGTTCGGGAACTTTACTGTTAAATGAACAATCAGAGTTAGTAGGCGATGTGAATTGCAATGGATTAATGCTTAAAACGAAAGCAAGCATAATTTAAGTCTGTTCAACACAATTAAAATATAGTTACTTCCGATAGGCTCAACTGTTTCGTATCTCCCCAGTTTGAAAGAAATTCAATTCTTATGCGTTTTGCTTTTACTGGGGGGAATTTCAATGAAAAACTGTTTTTAGTATTTGACCAAGTCCCTGAGTAAATACTTGTCCATCCTCTTTTCCCTTCCCCTCGTCGGTTTGAATACACCTTTATATCTCGAGGAAATGATTGCTTTAAGCCACTTTCATTAAACAATGACAGTCCGTTTACAAGCGTTATTGAATCATTAAAGTCTAGGGTAATGCTCACTGGTTTACCATCGAGTTTTGCTGACCAATATGAGTCCGTTTTATTGTCATTAATTGCAGAGACTCTATGCTCGGTATCAATTGGCTTATGACTCCAATGTGCAATATTAAATTGAATGCTCTCTATAGTATTAGCTTCTTTAACGGGTTTAACTTGTGAAAATGTCGATGTGAAAAATGGCGCTATTACTTCCATAGCACGGTCAAAGCGAATTACCGTGCCTTCTCCTGTTTCTGCGTTAACTGATTGCAGTATTCCTACAGGGATTTCTTTTAAAAAGACAACACTACCACTTAAACCTTTATATAAAGGTAATTGCTCTGACTGTGGTTTAACGTTCAAATTTATGATGTTTTGGTCTATTAAAGTGACAGGTGTAATAGACTTCGAGCCATCGACATTAATTGTTGATACCGTTAATAGTGACGCATTTTTTAATAACGTATCTAGCGGATCAAATGCGTTAATATCAGTCACACAATTAGCCGCACTTATACCATTTACATTTGAAATAGCTAAATCATAACCAAATACTTGCACTTTTTCAGCCTCGCCAATTTCTCGAGTTTTAGTACCCGTAGTTATGTTAGCAAAAAATGAATTGCCTAAGACATGGGAGGGTGAAATCAAATAACATTGGTTCAAGCGTTTTAATAAAAAACCTTGCCCTACTTCCCCTGCTTCTATATGAACTTGGGTAATTGTTTTCGCAAAAGTAGAGCCTGATAGCAAGATAAAAAAGCTGAGAGTAGGTAATATTAGATTAATTTTTTTCATTGTTCTTTCTTTATATAGTTAAAAAGTAGGCTGGAGAATTCCATTAATAAAAACAATATAGCAATCACACTTGATAGCGCAGCAACAATTGGGTCATTTGTAATTCGATACCAAAAAGAAGGTGATATTTCATAGCCCGAGCTTCCTAACCTTTCAACTTTAACTTTATCTCCCTCTCCATGAACAATAAACTCATAATATTTATTATCCGTTATTTTCATAAAACCTTTTACTTTAGATATCTCACTCATTTGAGAGTCTACAAATAACTCAACCCTATCACCAATATCTAACGGGAAATCACCACCGATATAACGGCCATCTTTCAATAATTGCTCTTCAATAATTCGAACGTTACCATTGAGCAATATATTATTTACTCCCCGTCCAACATCGTTACCAAGGTAGACTTTTCCGTGAAAAGGCAATATAAATGAATTGTTTATGGGTAAGCTAATTTCTGCATATGATGATAATTCAATAATGTTATCGGGAGCTTCTATTACACCGATAGAACCATTTTTATTATTCAAACTTAAAACCAATGTGTAAGTAGACTTACTTTTTTCATTTATTGAAATTTGAACGTTAGTTAAGTTATCAACAAAAAGGTAACTATCTTCAGGTAATATGATTGAATCATCAATCAGTATATTCGTTATTAAAAGTCCTTTTGATACGTCCCATTCATTAATAATATCCTGAGCGAATTCTATTTCCATATGCTCAGTTTCACCACTAATCGTATAAATAGTTTCCCTAGGCATAAACAGCACGTAAAGATATAACACTAAAAAGGCAAATATAAATATTTTCACTATTGTTTTAGTGTGCTTAAAGTTTCTTAAAAACTCAATATTTAACGTAAGTTTTGAAAAATCAAATGAATTTTTCATTAGCTTTGTAACTTAATATTGAGTTTTATAGAAGGAAACATTCGTCCTGATTTACGTCTTAATATAGAGACTTTACCTTTCGCCATTTTAATTTTATCAAGTGACACTTTACACTCGGTATCATACGCGGTGCGCTTACCATTTTGGATCCGAAAGCACTGAACCGTATTATTTTTTCCATTTTTATCTTTTAAATTTAAAAATACATCACTGCGACCTGAATTTATAAAAAATACAACATTATTACTTAACAGAGTATCTCCCCTAGAGGCGATAAGTAAATTATTTACTTTCTTTTGTTCACACGAACCTTGGAAACTCAATATAGCTAACTCATTGTGGTTAAAAACATTTATTATTTCAGCATATTCAGTAGGATAGTTGGGTGAGATAACACCATGTACCGTGTTATCTGTTATTTGGTATTCGTTAGATGAAAAATATGAGCCATCTTTAGATTGGACTTGTAAACAAATAATCCCAGCAGTTGTCTTAGGTATATCTAAAAACATATCGGTAGGTTTATTAACTGACTCCAACATAAAGCCTGACAATACTCGCCCGCTAACAGGGACATCCGAATTATATTTTTCATTAAACGTTGAATTGACAAGATTCAATTTAGTAGCTTCCGCTGCAAAACTCAGATTTGAATAAATTAAAAAGGAAAAAATGAAGATGATATTATTAACCACGAGTAACATTCCTTGTTTATATATTAATGATTCTTTTAGTATTTTAATAATACAGGTTATTAATTATTAAAACTAAATTTATTTAATTCATTACTCAATTTTATACTGAGCTATATCAAAATCAATAATATTGGCATTGCCATTTTTATCGACTAATACATTATTTAAACTGATATCACCATGGGTAACACCCTGTTTTTCTGCATACGCCTTAGCATTATCTAATGTTTCATAAACCTGAGATAAAACCGTCTCATCTGGTTTTGTTTTTAAAAAAGAGTGAAGCGTTTGACCTTGCACATATTCCATCATGATATTGGGCTCGCAATTATCGTCATGACCAATATCTATGAAACTAGCGATGTAATGATGGTCTAATTGAGCCAGAATTTGCGCTTCTTTTTTTATCATCTGTAAGGCTGTATCAAAGGTGTCGGCAAGCGAAAAATATTTAACCGCAACTGTATGTTCAATTAAGCCATCACACCTAATTGCTTTATACACATCACTCATACCACCTTGACCTAGTAGTTCAACGATTTTGTATTTATTATCAATTGTCCTCCCTAATCTCAGCTCGGGTTTGTCTACAATGGTTAAAGGAGAAAATATTTTTTCAATCAGCACGTCTGTTGATACACCACGGTGCTTTAATAATTGTGCTAACTTTTTTGCTTTTTTAGGAAATTCGTTCTGGAGTTGACTAAAGAAGTTTGACTGCAAAGGTTTATCAATAATGGCAAGCTTTTGAAATAATTCATATAAATCGTTCATAATAACCTAAGCGCTCAATTCATCTAAATACCAGGCTTTCGCAAAGTTCAAATCATTATGAACAGTACGAACAGAGATACTCAATAAAGTTGCTATTTTTTCTGCTGTTAATCCGGCAAAAACGTTTAAGTTCAAAACTTCAGTACAACGTGATTTCTCTTGCTTTAATGACTTATCTGCCAAGAGTAATTTTGCCAGTAATTCTGAAGACTCTCCCTCAAAACTTTCAGGAATTGGGTTGTTACTTGGATTTCTTTTTTGTGAAGTAGCTTTTCGGTACTGATCGTAAAGAATAGATTTAACGACTTGAGTAATTAATACATATAAATCTTTACGATTACAGACTGCTTGTTCTCTATGAGGAGATAGTTTTAGATAAGCGTCGTGAACGATTGATGTTGTTGTTTGAATACAAAAATCTACTGGCTTAACATTATTGGCTTGTTTAAGTTTTTGTTTTCTAACTTCATGCTTAAAATGCTGATAACAGTGTTTAAACAGTTCATTGAATGAAGCCTTACTGCCCTTTTTCCATTCAACAATTAACGCTGTGATTGGTGCTTCTTCATCCATAGTGTACATCATGTATCTACTTAAATAATTTAGAGTAATTTCCATATAAACCTATCAATACATAATCAAGTAAAAAACTATAATATTCAATATATTATTAAAATTTGTTTTTATTTTGTTGTATTGCATTTTTAATAAAAAAACACGTACCTACCTCAATTTCATCTTATCTATATTCTATACCTAGTTCTAAAAACAACTATTTAACGCGCTATGGCTGCATTTTTTAATACAAACCAAAACAATAATAAATAACTGATTTTAAAGTTACAGGAATGAGCTTTGGTGGTACCTCACCAAAACGCTATATAAAATAAAGGAGAAATATATGTTTAAGAAAATTGTAGGTGTTATTGGTTTTTTAGCATTTTCATTTACAGCATCTGCTGGATTAATTACAGATACCACAAACGGTAGTTTTATTGATGAAACCACAGGTTTCGAATGGATGGATTTTGGTATTAATAATAAAGATACCTACGAATATGTATCTTCTCAGTTAGATTCGGGTGATGAATATGAAGGATGGCGATTAGCTACAAAAAATGATGTATACATCATGATGGCGAATGCGTTTTTAGGACTCGGAGCACGACACGAGAATGCAAATAATCACCTGCCTGGAAGCGTATATGTAAATGATGGTGAGGGTAGCGTTGGTTCAGTTTTATATCATTTTACCGACATTATGGGATATAACCGAGAACTTAACTCGGGTTTAAACAGCGAATTTCAATATTCATTTGGACTATTCGCAGGCACAGATGGCTTAAGCCGAATTGAAATGCACAGAATGACAGGTAGTTATTATGACTTGGCTGTTAATGATGATGCATTTATTATGGATTATACAAATTACGATAGCAAAGCAACAAGTACCTCATCTTCATACAGCACGTTATTAATAAAAAACTCATCGGTAACATCTGTTCCAGAGCCACCCACTTTAGCTATTTTCGCTTTAGGCATATTCGGAATAGCCTCTCGTAAATTATTAAAATAAATTTTATAACAACCATTTAAAAATTCATAAGGAAAGATCAAATGAGCGACACAATTCAGCAAGCGAGATTACAAAACAAAATGAAAAATCCAATTGTAGCATTAGCTTTAGGTTTTTTTATTCCTGGAGCAGCTCAAATGTATTCAGGTAGCATAATGTGGGGAGTTGTTAACCTAATCCTTGTTATTATATTTGCAATAACCATTATTGCTTCCCCCTTAGCTTTCATCATATGGTTAGTATCAATGTTTCTTGGGTATAAGGGAGCTAAAACGTTCAATGACAAGGTTCTAGATAAAGCTGAATCTGTCATGTAATAGTTCCCTTTATACACTATTAATAGGAGCGTTAATTGCGTACAACTTACGCTCCTGAACCATCATCATTGGGTCGCAATCCTCACAGGTGGTAAAATCCAAATTGCTACGGAAAAAGTACCTAAATTTAAAGCAGGTAAAGCATTGAAAGACGCTGTTAACGTTTAATTTTTCAAATACAAAAAAGCCCAGCTTAATTAAAGTTGGGCTTTTTTATATGCGATAAAACATAACTAAGGTTAAATGACATCAAGCTTACTAAAGCAAAGTAAAAGCTTTGTGAAGAAAATTAATCTTCAGCTTCGTCGTCAACTCTAACACCCCAAACATCATGTTCGTCGGCATGGATAATTTGTACCCACATTAGGTCGCCTGGCTTAGCGTCATAATCATCAGACAAATAAACTTTGCCATCAACTTCTGGCGCATCCATATAAGAACGCCCAACAATACCAAGGGCACTTACTTCATCAACAAGAATTAAATATTCTTGGCCAATACGTGCTTGTAGTTTTTCCGCGCTTATTCTCGCTTGTACTGCCATAAAACGTTGTAAACGATCTTCCATAACTTCGTCTGAATTATGATCAGGTAAAGCATTAGCCGTAGCACCTTCAACAGGTGAGTATTTAAAACAACCAACGCGGTCTAATTGCGCTTCTTCTAAGAATTCTAATAACTCTTCAAATTCTTCTTCTGTTTCACCCGGGAAGCCAACAATAAAGGTTGAACGAATAACTAATTCAGGGCAAATCTCACGCCATTTAGCTATACGCTCTAATACACGGTCAGAGCTACCAGGACGTTTCATTAATTTTAAGATACGTTTATTAGCATGCTGAAATGGAATATCTAAGTACGGCAGTATTTTACCTTCTGCCATAAGAGGAATTATTTTATCAACATGCGGATACGGGTAAACATAATGGAGACGTATCCAAACGCCTCGCTTGGCTAATTCTTCACATAACTGCTGCATATGAGTCTTAACCGGCATGCCATCCCAAAAATCAGTTTTGTGTTTCACATCAACGCCGTAAGCCGAAGTATCTTGAGATATAACTAATAATTCTTTAACGCCAGCATCAACTAAACGTTTGGCTTCACCTAACACATCGCCAATAGGGCGAGAGTCTAAGTCGCCACGCATTGAAGGAATAATACAGAACGTACAACGGTGGTTACACCCTTCTGATATTTTTAAATACGCGTAATGCTTAGGGGTAAGTTTAACGCCTTGTGGCGGCACTAAATCAATAAAAGGGTTATGAACAGGCTTGGCTACATGTTTGTGTACTTGTGTTAACACTTCATCGTAAGCATGAGGTCCCGTAACACCTAAAACATTGGGATGTAATTCGATGATTTCGTCTTTTTTTACGCCTAAACAGCCAGTAACCAATACTTTACCGTTGGCAGCAAGTGCTTCACCAATTGTATCTAAAGACTCTTGAACAGCTGAATCAATGAAACCACAGGTATTTACAATCACTAATTCTGCATCATCGTAGCTATTGGTTACATCGTAACCTTCAGTGCGAAGCTGAGTAAGGATGCGCTCGCTATCAACAAGATTTTTTGGGCAGCCCAATGAAACAAATCCGATTTTAGCCGCTTTAGAGGGCTGTTGACTATTCTTTTGCTCTTCAATCATCTTAGACGGAATGTCTAATGTGGTTGTCTGGCTCTCGGCTGAATTACTGCTTTTTTTAGTTGCTTGTGGATCGAATTGTTCTACGGTCATATAGTGTCTCAACTTACTCTTATTGTGTAACTGGTGCTTTTACTAATGAAGAGCAGCGTCATAAATGTTGGTTTAACTGTCTTTATAGCTAACTTTAGTGTGTTTGCTTAGGCAGTTGCTTAATGGCAAGGATTATACAGGAATGTTTTCTTCGATGGTAATGGATTTGATGCTACCTGGCTATAAACTCCGAACAAACTGAATAAGAGAAACTATACTTTTCTCTCTTTCTAAAAGCGCTTCCATCATCTTTAAGTATTTAACAAATATGCAACCTAATTCCATTCTCATTTAACAATATTTAAATTTATCGACCTAATCTTATTGGCCTAATTTTTAACAACACTAATTGGCAACTTTAACCATTTCAGAGTCCGCTCATTTTATGATGGCGTTAAGAAAAAAAGAATGGCTAAATTAATAGCAGTGCTTCCTTGCACTTTATTAGTGGGGTATGTGCGAGTCTAAAAGCTACTTTTCTTTTGTTTTCAAAAAATCTTGATATTTCGCAATATGAGGCTTTTCTATTAATACTTTACTCATAGGATCAATAATCACTAAATCATTGGCGGACACTTTAATCGTTTGTGGTGTATTCATGGTTAATGTCGTGATCTTACCATTAACTGATACTTCCAACGGTAATGGAAAAAATAAATCATGTGGTATTTTCCATTGCAACGTCAGACTATTTTCAGTTCTTTTTTCAATCACTTTAGGTAATTGAGCCTGATAAAAATACACATCGAAAAACCAGCGATAATTTTGACCTGTTAAACGATTGACAATACTAAGAAAGTCATCTGTATCAGCCAGTACTGGCTTGAACAGCCCTGGTTTTGGCTCAGCAACACCATATACAAGCTCAGTTGTTGCACTAAAGAAAGCCTCATCACCAATAAGGTTACGTAATGTATGTAGTACCCAAGGCGCTTTAGCGTATATATCGGCACCTGGCCCACCTTTTTCCTCTTGATAAACCCCTTCTACGGTTTGCAATGTTTTACTCACAATAGGAGCTTTATTTCGTATTTTCAAACGCATGTCGTACATGTGAGCCATATAAGCAACTTCGCCATGGAGATACTGTTCATATAGCGGATGCATATAGGCGCCAAAACCTTCATGTAGCCACATAGCATCGGCATTTTTATTGGTTAGTTGATTAGCAAACCATTCATGGGCGAATTCATGGAAAAGCAACCAATCAAACCCATATTTGTCGGCTTGGTACTTGTTACCATAGGCATTAATGGTTTGATGCTCCATCCCTAAATGTGGGGTTTCTGCTATCCCAATTTTGTCTTGAGCAAAAGGATATGGCCCGATCTTTCTCTCAAAGAATGTTGTTATATCAATAAGCTCTTGTGTCAAACGCTGCGCTTTCATTTTGTTTTCGGGTAAATGGTAAAACTCAACAGGGATACTATTGCCGTACTGGCTATCAAATGTGGTTTTAATGACGTCATAAGGTGCAATATTAATGGCAACACCATAAGTGTTTAGTTGCGATAAACTATGCCAATGATACGTTTTAGTCGTATCATTTTCTGTTACCGAAATTAACTTTCCATTAGCAGCAGCAACCAAATCTTTAGGCACAGTAATATGCATTGTGGTTGTTTTAGGCTCACCAACAGGGTTGTCGATACAAGGCCAAAACAAATCACAACCCTCACCTTGCACAGCCGTAGCTATCCAGTCTTTCCCTGTCGATGTTTTAGACCACACAAAGCCTCCATCCCAAGGGGCTCTTACCGCTTCGCGCGGCGTACCAGAATATTGTACTTCGACGATAAACTGACCCTTTAGCGGGGTTGTAAGATTTATCACCAGAAGCCCTTCAAGGTTGCTGTATTGTGCTTTGTCTATCAACACATCGTTTACCAGCACTTGTTCTATAGTAAAAAAATTATCGAGATTTATGCCTACCTGCCCCATTGCACGCTGACTGTTAAGGGTTAAAACGCCTTTGCCTGAAATAGTTTTTTGTTTAGGAAAAATACGAAAGTATAAATCGGCATGGTCAAGTGTTAAACCCTGCTGAGATATAGGCAAAGGACCGTCACTGGCCATTGTATATTCACTGCGCTCTACTGAATTTGCTTTAACACAAACTGCTAACGCAACAACCCAAAAGCACGCTAATGAAAACTTCATATGCTAAACCTCAAAAAGTAATGTAAATAAAAACCTTAGCTTCAAGTTATCCCTTTAACATTGGTGATAAAAGCTAATTGCGATTAACGACATCTACTACACTATGAATGGCATGGCTAACAATAAAAATCCTAGTGTCCATTAAATAAAAACGTTAATAATCTGACGAGCTTACACAATATAATTACGTTTGGGCATTTCCTACCTAAAAAATCGCCATTTTTTAAGATACTTGTGGATCGTATTGCTCATACGACAGTGCTAAGCCCCACCCTATTTACTTTATCAACAACTAAAGAAGTTATCCCTTTAGTTGTTGATAAAGGCATGGGCAGACAGAATATTGTTAAATACTTAAACGAAACCTATCCTTCGCCTTTGCCTAAGACTAAAAAGAAAGTGTGGAATATATCCCCTTGAGTTAGTTAATTAATGAGATACCAACAACAATCCACAGATTATTAGGCGACAAAGTTAATGATTGTTAATCTCTAATTAGTTATATTAAATCAATACATTAATATTAAGGTATCAAGATATGATCTATCAATTAGGTGAACTTTCTCCTCGTATTTCAAAAAGCTGTTTTATAGCACCAAACGCCACTGTAATAGGAAATGTAGACTTAAGCGAAAATGTCAGTATTTGGTTTAATGTTGTGATCAGAGCCGATTTAGCACAAGTGAAGATAGCGAAAAATTCTAATATTCAAGATGGCTCTATTCTGCATGTTGATAAAGGCTTCCCCATTAATATTGCTGAAAATGTAACTATTGGTCATAAAGTAATGCTTCATGGTTGTACGATAGGTGAAGGGAGCTTAATTGGTATCAATGCGGTGGTATTAAATGGCGCTAAAATTGGTAAAAACTGCTTAATTGGTGCTAATGCATTAGTGACAGAAAACATGGTCATTCCTGATGGGAGTTTAGTCTTAGGCTCACCCGCAAAAGTAATTAAACAACTCGACGAAAAAACCCAAGAGATGATTGCAGCAGGCGCAGCACATTACGTTCAAAGCAATCATCAATATAGGAAAGAATTAAAGCAAATAGGTTAAGCATCATGCTGGTTAACTTAACCGCCTTTGTTGCAAATCAAATGGCCCGCAGTAATTAACACTAAGGTCGTTACTGAGTGCTTTTTTATAAAGAAGAGTTTGAGTTAATAATGAATAATGAGTTTCCGGCCGTTATTTAGCTTTTTTTTGTTTTATCTATTGATTAAAATATGAGAAAGTAACCTAAGGACAACATCAGCGCTAGGAGTTAAAGTGATAAAATGGTTAATAGCATTGATACTGTCACTGATTATCACCTCACCAAGTTTAGCAAACGAGGTAAATGTTGATTCATTAAAAGCAACATTAACAGCACTTCCTCTAGATGATAAAGCACGCTTAGCGCCATTAATTGAGCTGGCAAGCTATTACCTTTATACCGATCCAAAAGAAACAAGCGCTTATGCAACACAAGCCCTAGCCCTTACTAGTATTGAAGATAGTGATTTCAATAAAGCTAAACTATTACGCTTACTTGGACAATCACAGATGTACCAAGGTTTAAACCTTGAAGCTTTCAAACATCTCACTCAAGCGATAAATAGTGCCAATAAGAG
The DNA here is from genome assembly GCF_014077245.1 of Colwellia sp. BRX8-9. Taxonomy (NCBI): domain Bacteria; kingdom Pseudomonadati; phylum Pseudomonadota; class Gammaproteobacteria; order Alteromonadales; family Colwelliaceae; genus Colwellia; species Colwellia sp. BRX8-9. The sequence goes on along the minus strand of NZ_JACGVN010000026.1, from coordinate 43,279 downwards.
TGAGAACGTGCATTTAATCTCAGTCTCTAATAGAGCAATGGGGGTATTTCACGAGCTCATTATCGATCACAAAAATGCAGTAAAATATTATATAGAAGCATTGAAGTTTGCTAAATTAAGCGATCAAAAAGAAGATTTAGCGATGGTTTATAATAACTTAGGGAATGTACTTAATTCTCAAAATGATTATACTAATGCTGTTAAATATTTTAAAAAGTCAATCGTAATCAACACTGAACTCAATGATATTGCAATGCAGATGAATGCTTCTGTTGGATTAAGTGTCTCCTACTTAAGATCCGGTAACCCCCTTAAAGCACAAGAATTACTTGAAGAAGTGCTAAGAAATAAAGATTACATCAATGACTTTAGCTTTAGTGAAGCATCAGCCAACTTAGCTGATGTTTATAAATATTTAAAAAAATTTACGGCGGCTGAATCTCTTTATAAGTTTGTTATTAACGATGAGAAAGGTAGTATTTATCCACCTGCTGTCGCATCAGCATACTTAGGCCTCGCTGATATTTATATCCAAACAAACCAAATAAAAGCCGCCATCGATTTATATCATAAAGGCATTGTTGAGGTAAAAAATAAAATATCGGTGGAAAGTGAAATGGCGCTTTATGAAAATTTAGCCAAATTAGAATTAAGCCAAGAAAATTTTAAAGCAGCGGCTATTATTCAAACAGAGTACATAAACAGAAGAAATCAAGTTCAACCGTTGACACAAAAGGGTCTATTACAAAAATTGGAGAGTCAACTACTCTTGGAACGAGATTACATAAAACTACAAGATGAATTACTGATCAGCGAACGAGAGTCTCGCCACGCTTCAATGTACCTATTTGCTGTTATTGTTATTTCACTGATTAGTTTAGTGCTATTCCTAGTATTAATGCTAAGAAAACAGGTGATCTCTCGTTTGGAAGCCACAAACAAAACATTAAAAAAAGCTTCTGAAACCGACCATTTAACAAGCATTGGTAACCGTCGTTTTTTAGAGCATCAAATTGATACCTTTAGAGGGCGAGATATACAAATGGCCTTTTTGCTGCTTGATGTTGATTATTTTAAAGATATTAACGACAACTTTGGTCATGATGCTGGTGACGAAGTCTTGGTGGCGATTGCTGATAAAATTAAAAGACTGTGTCGAAAAGATGATTTATTTGCACGTATTGGTGGAGAAGAGTTTGTTATTTTATTAATGAATAGTAATGAAGTGTCTGCCTGCTTATTTGCAGAAAGAGTCAGAAGTAGTATTGAAAAAATGGCCCTCCCCTTTCAGTCTAAAGTCACAGCAAGCATCGGTGTTACGTTTGGTAATATGAACAACGCTAATTACGACGAACTATACAAACAAGCCGACATTGCACTTTACTCAGCTAAAGACAAAGGCCGTAATAAAGTGCTGCTATTTCCTAGTTTAGATCCAACAGTTGCTGATTAACGCAGCTTAGCGTTTATTAACTTATCGAGTGTGTTAGGAAATAAAGGTTACTGGTCACCGGCTTATTTTATGTCGAATGAGTAATAAATATCGGCAGAGCTTTCTAGCCCAGAAACTGTTTCAACCCATAGTCTGTTTAATAAATAAAACCTCACGGTTAATTCATTGATAGGCTTCAGAATACCAACCCCGTATTTAATATAAACCTGCTCACCTAAATAGCCAGCGATGGAGGCTTGCTCATTGTCTCCGTCTATTTCGATTCTATTGATCAAAGGTAATTTTTCTATTTGAGTGAGCACACCAGAAAAGTTTGTTAACGCTGAACCTAAAGCCACACCTATAGCCGTATTACTATCGCTGGTTTCTGCATCTAAACCGCGCCCTCTCACCAGATACGATAAAGTTTCAGATTGTTGCATGGTTGGCTTTGAAAACAGCTTGATATTCAAACTGTTGGCTAATCCAGTTGCATCAATACCGACAATAATGTTTTCTTTTTCAATGCTACGTGTCGCTTGCATTGAGACATAGGGGTTATTCGCTGTGCCATTAAAAGAAATAATACCTTTAGTTAACGACAAATCTTGCCCATAAGCGCGATAGCGACCCTCGGGGATCTTTAAGCTGCCAAAGAGCTGCAAGGGTTGATTTGCCTGCTGACTCACTTGTAATTCGCCGCCTAGACGACCTATAAACCCTTGCCCTTCAACTTTAAATGCATCGGCAATAACCACACGAACATTGGTAAATAATTTAAATGGTTTTTCATTAGCAACTTGTTCGCCTGCATCATTAACCATAATGACATCCTTGCTTAAACTAACACTTCCTTGCGGCAATTTATTAACCAGTAATTTACCTTCGAGCACTTCTATACGGCCCGATATTTTCAGCTCTGATGCTTTGATTTGGGCGTTAAGGTGAGGAGAAACGGTTATGCTAAGATCCGGGGGAACTGATAACTTTAATGATTCCCCATCAAAATCAAAATTACCTTGCAATTCATCTTGCCAGTCAACGTCTCCTTTAAGATTAGCTAAGGCATTATTAATATTTACCCCACCAGAAATAACGGCTTGTTGACCTTTAAATTTTAAAGCCATATTAATATCAGTTAAGGTATTAATATTTCCTAAAATTTTAGCTTTACCTTTAGTTAACGTAATGTCACCTGTTATTATTGGCTTATCTAAATCACCATTCACAGTTAAACGGCTATTTAATAGGCCTTCCAATGAGGTTAACTCTGGCAAAAAAACTTGCAAGGGTGAAAGGTTGAATTCATTAATATTAAGCTGGCTATTTATAGTGCGACTATCGGCAAAGACAATCGTACTGCTAAGGTTGACTATTTCAGCACTGTCTTGAGCAAAAAAAGCAAGTTTGCCTGCAACACTGCTATTATCAACTTTTAACGTTAACTCACCCTTTTGCCACTCAAGTAATTGATGTAATTCGCCTTCTTTAGTTGTCTTTATATCGCCATCACTAATAAGTAATTTAGCATTAACGGTTGGCATTTTGTTTTGTTGCCAACCCACAGCAACATTCCCCGCTAATGTGCTCTGCACATTTATATCTTTAGGAATAAAGGGCGTTAAAAGGTCTGTGTCTAATTGAACGGCTAACGTTAACTCGTCTTGAGCTACTTTTAAGGTGGCATCGTCTTTTAGACAGAGCTGAGCGCCGTCACCAAGCCAGCAATGTTTATTAACAGCAAGCGTTTTAAGGCTATTATTATAAAGTATATTAAGTGGCTGACTTGATTTAAAAACATCGTCACCTATCGAAAAAATTACCTGATCAGTTTGTACTCGCCACTGCTCTCCCACAGGTGAATAGTCACTATTAATTAACAAGTCAATCGCTGAATCGCCAAGCCATGCTAGCTTTACTTTTTGTTGATTTAAATCACCACTACTCGACAAATTAACACCATTGATGGTGTGATCGTTCCAATTGATAAGCGCACTGCTAAACGCTACCTGATGTTGATGATTATCCAGCGGTCGATATTTGACCTCGACCTTAATGGCATCACTGGCAAGATTAGCCACTAACAACTTTTTTAATTCACCTTGTAGATTGAGTTCTGGCTGCTCAATTGGACCAGATATTGAAATATTGGCCGCTATTCCACTTTCAATATCCTTTAACCATAAACTGCTATCTCCAACATTAACCGTACCATCGACATGCCAATGGGTATCGCTATGGCCTTTTATGTTAAGCGCTATATCACCATAATTGAGCTTAATATTACTTAGCGCTAATTGACCTTTATGGTTAATATCAACATTACCGTTTGCGTTAAAAGCTATTTTATTAATTTCGCCTTTGACCTTAGAGTCAGCAAGCGTAAACGCCCATTCATTATCTTGCCAAAATCCTTTACTGTAAATATTTCCCTGCAGTCGACCCGATAAACGTTTATCAATATTAGGTAAGCTAATGCCCGAAGAATTCACCTTAACATCCCATAAGAATCGATTGCCTAACTGTAACTCTCCGGTTATATCCAAGCGGCTATTTTCTTTGAACTCTTCAAAATATAAGGTCTTTATTTTAAAGGTTTGTTCACTGTAAGTTGCCTGTAGTTCCAATGCGGCATCTTGGTAACCAAAGCCACTAATGTTACTTTTTAAATCAATAACATGTCGGTTAAGGTCGCCTTCGCTGTTTAATAACAGTGTTGATGGAGTAATAACATTAGCGATATCATCAGGTAAAATAAACTGGCTAACATCAGCTTTCAATTTATAAGGTAAGTTTGCGTTAGTAACATCCACTGACATTTTAGCGGTTAGTGTTAATTCACCCACGTTGCTAATCGTTGTTACTAAATCAGCTAAATCACCTTTTAATGAAACCTTTTGTTCAGAATGACTGAGTTGTGGTAATAACTCAAAGTTATCAATGGAACTACTCAAGGCTAAATCAACAAGATAAGGGGGTACAAAGTCAACTTTTCCTTTTAATGAAAACTCTCCTACTGCCGCTACTTTTGATGACAATTCTTCAATAGATAATTGCGTTTTGAACCATGATAAACGTGCCACATTATTCGTGGTATTAATTAGCGTTTTCTCACTGCCCGTATTGTCTAATTCATTAACGATTAGCGTTTTTACCACCAACGACTTTAGCGCTAACTTAACTGGTAAATACATCTTAGGCAGTGATGCCAGTGGCCAAGGGGTAACGGGTTGCGGGGTTGATGAGGTCTTCGCCGCAGATAAATTAATATGTGCTTTAAGCAACCGAGCATTATCTATATTAATAGCGATATTACTCACAACATTCTTATTGACCGATAAAGCACTAGAAAACTCGGTTAAGTTTATCGCTAGCCCCTGAGTTGTTATTTGGGCGCGAGCTAAAGAAAACTTCTTTAATTTAACGCTAAAGGGTAAGGTGAAATTGGTTGAGTTAATCGTTTGTTCGACAAGTTGCTCAGATGATTCCGCTGGCTTTGCTTCTTTTATGTTGACTTGTAGTGCACCTATACTGAGTTCATCAATACAAATCTGGTTTTTCCATAGGCAGCGCAAATGCAATTTTAAACGAATGTTACTGGCATTAATTAGCGCATTATCGTTTTCAATTTTTAGTTTACGTAACGCTAAGTCATCTAAAAGGGCACCACTTTTGTATTCAACTTGCAGCGAGGAAACCTTACCGACAAAATAAAGTGATAACTGAGCTCCCCAAGGCGTTGAAAGTAGTATGGCAAAGAAACACAGTAAGCCGGTTAACACGCCGATAAGTGTGAAGCTGGCACGTTTATAAGTCATAGTTCAGCACCAATACTAAAATGAAGACGCCATAATGGGTTTTCTTCGCTTAATGAATACCCTAAAGCAAACCTGATCGGCCCAATGGGAGAAATATAATGAAGACCGGGACCAATAGAGTATACCGGTTCAAGTTTGTCATTATCATTAACACTTCCAGCATCAATAAACAGTGCGCCGCGCCATGTATTTGAAAAGTAGTACTGGTACTCCAAACTAGCAACGACCATATTAGTGCCACCAATAACGATTTCCTTCCCTTGGTTAATACCTTCTGAAAGAGTCACTTTAGGGCCAATTGATTGATAGTCGAATCCTCGAATACTTTGGTCACCACCAGCATAAAACCGTAATGAAGGAGACAGTTCCTCTTCAAAGTCTTTGTCGACAATAACATAGCCAAGCTCTACTCTTGCGACAATACGGTGCTTAGGAGCAAACAGAGAAATATATTTCCAACGCGCATTAAAACGTAAAAATGAGGTTTCTGAAGATAAACCTTCATAGCTTCCTTCTAAATTATAGTATTGTCTAAATCCCTTAGTTGGATCGAGTAAAGGGCCATCACGATCAATATCAGACCAAGTAAACCCGGGAATAAAATAACTGGCATCATCGTAAACATTATCAGTCTCCCACTCTTCATCTAAGTGTCTTAAATAAGGTTGGCGTAAAATATCATCTTTTAGATAAACGCGTCCTACTTGAAAAGAAAAAAATCGACTGGTTAAGTCTCCATAGTCATTTTTTTCTAGTTCAGTTTGTAATTGCAACACATCATTGTTGGGGTGTGACAAAGGAATACTGTAAATAAAATGCCCGGTCGGATTAATGGTTGAATAGGACAACCTTGTTTCTTGACGATGCCCATAACGGTTGACTAGCGGTGTTTTCCAGCCGAAAGAAAACCTTTCTTTGGTGTCAGTCGCGTAGCCTAGTCCTAAATTAAATTGATGGCGTTTCGCTTTTTCCAGCGATACATCTATTGGTAAGATGTTATTCGCGCTATTCTCTGTTTCAGGGCGAACAACAACATTGCTAAAGTATTGAGTTTCATCCAGTTCATTTTGTAAGTTTTGCAGTGAGGTTTGTTGATAAAAATCACCTTGCTTAAAAGAAATCAAAGGTTTCAAAATATCTGTATTTATATCAAAATCATTAAACTTTATCTCACCAAAACGATAACGAGGTCCACTGTCAAAGTGAACAATAATCTCTGCGGTATCCAAATTTTTGTTTATAGCGATATTAGTTTTAATGAACTTACTATCAAAGTAACCTCGTTCTAAACCTAAGGAAACCAAGTCCGTTTTAAATTGCTCATAAATGCCATGATGTAATATATCTCCGCTGGCAATAGGCACCTCTTTGATAATATCTGAAAAAGCACTATCCCCTAAAGCGTCGCCACTTAGGTTAATACGCACGTGTTTTATTCTTGTTGGCTGATTGAGTATCACGACAAGACCAAGCGTCCAGATATTTTTATCTAAATTCTTGTCAATTGAACTTGTTACCTCAGCACGGTAATAACCCAGTGCCTTGAGCGCATTTAAGGCTTGTTTTTTCGCTGTAAAAACAAATGCTGTTCGTTCGGTGTCATTCTCTGGCAAATTGCCTAGATAAGCATAAATATTTTGTTTTGCTGCACTGGATAAGTTATCTGAAAGTTGAACGATAAGTGTGTTCGATGTTGCAAATGGTGAGATTAAAAAAAACAAGATGAACAAAAAAAAACGACTATACATTATGCTAGATTATCCGTGAAATTTGCAGTAATTAAATAAAAGCATAGCATAACAGTTTATGTGGTTTTGCTGATAGAAAAGTTTTAAGGTAGAAATAACTATCTATACTTTCAACCTTACGATAAATTTACACAATATTGACTTCTTCAGCAAAGTCGCCAGACCGTTTTAACAAAATTAGGTCAATCCCACCCGGGAACTAACATCCAAAATGAGGGAATAGAATGATAACTGAGCAATTAATTTGGTTTATAGATGGACGTTATTTTTATAAAAGCATTACTTTAGATAAAGTTATTCACCTCGCCAACACTCATAAAATGCGCGTTAAAATAATCATCGATGCTAAAGTAAAATCTACCCAACGGTGGTATTGGCATGCCATGGTTGGCGACTCACCAACGGCTAATGAAGATTTAGTGGTGATTAACAAGAAAAAACAAACCTTGCTTAAAGCATTAGAAATGAGTGCAATTAAAGCTGAAATTATCGTTTCAGAGTCTGCAGATCACATAAAAACAATCAATACTGAATTAGCAAAAACAAATAATGGCCTGCTAATTTTAGAAGACACACCACCTAAACAAAGACATCCCATTTTTCAAACTCTCACTGAAATAAACGCACCCGTATTATTATTAACTGACAAGGTATGGAAAGAAAACATCAATGCCATTGGCGCTGTTGACCCATTACACGAAAATGATCGGCCAGCAAAAATTGATGAACATATTGTTCAGCATTTAAAAAGCTGGGAAGATTCGCTTTCAGTAAAATGGAAACTTATCCACTGTTGTTACATTTCATCAGTTTTATACCAATACAAAAACAAAGTACTGTCGATGCACCAAGACGGTTTAAAAGAGTTCGCTGATCAGTTCCGCATTAAGAGGGATCAATATCAATTACTTGAAGGTTTACCTGAAGAGGCCTTAAAGTCATATATTAACAAAAACCATATCGATATTTTATTTATCGGTCTAGTTAATAGAAACATGCTGGATAAGTTTTGGGTGGGAAGTACTACCTCAAATTTTTTATATGAGCCGCCATGTGATTTATTGCTTATTAAACAGTAAAATAAATAATGAGCATTAACCAGCAAGGTTAATGCTCAACGTTGATTCAGTCACTACTCTTCTTTGGATACAACATCTGCCGTACTTCTCGGGTTCTCATTCATAGCAACTTTAAAAGGTTTACTTGCACTCCCGGCATAAAGGCTGATATGCGGGAATGGGATCTCAATGCCCTGCTCATCAAATGTTTTCTTAATGTTCTGATACATTTCATTTTTAAGCGCAAGAAAATTCTCTCTTCTTGACCACACTGAAAATTGAATATCAACTGACGATGAACCAAACCCGGTCAAAATAAACAAAGGTGCTGGCTCTTCCAAACAAATAACATTTTTTTCGGCAATTTTTAATAATAAATCACGCACTTTTTCAATATCTTCTTTATAAGCAATTCCTAGTTTTAAGTCTGCTCTTCTAATGGGATACTTTGTCATGGTGGTGACCGCACTTTTTATCATGCTTTCATTGGGTATTCGAACAAATAAATTATCAAAGGTTCTTAATTTAACAGACAATAAATCAATTGAAATAACTTCCCCTAAGATGTCATTGACTTTAATCACATCACCGATTGAGAAAGGTCTTTCTATCATCAAAAATATGCCACTGATTAAATTTGATGCTGAAGTTTGTGAAGCAAAGCCAATCGCGACAGTAAAAATTCCCGCTGCGCCAAGTAATATCGTTAAGTCGATACCAATATGCTTTAAAGCCGACAAGACAAATAAGCCCAGTAAGGTATAAAACACCGTTCTTTTTAACAAAAACACTCCGTGTGTCGTCATTTTCTTGCTAACAATTCTTTCCATCGCGCTACTGAGCGCTTTAGCAATAAAGTAACCGACCACAAATAAAATAAGTGCCTGTGTTAAGGTGTATAAATGAGATGCTTTGAGCATATTAAAAAACTCATTAATGACTTCCATATAATATTTACCTAACTAAAGTTTACCCAAATAAGTTACTGATTCTGCGAATTATTTTACCGTGCTCAGAGGTTTCTCGCGGACTACTTATCGCGGTAAGGGGTTGAAATTCAACTGAAACACTTCTTTCTATAATTAATTCAATATCGGCTGATTCATTATTTCTTTCAATGGTTATGCCAGATGTCCACAGTTGGTTTTTATCATCACTATATAAATGTAAGTAATTAACAGGAACATTAATCCTGTTGATGATAAGTTCTTTGTTATGGCTATTAATCACCGTAATTGACGTTGTTGCTCGGTGGGGATGTAAATCAAGCTCTTCAAGTTTAGTTTTTGCAGAGGTATATTTTGCATAGCACAATTGTCCGTCGATGGTTGAGCTACCAAACCATGAATCTGACGGACGCCAAAAGGGTAAATCAACTAAGCATTTAGCACTTGGAAATGTTTCAGCATAAAACCAAATAGGTGTACTAATAAACAGCTGAACTTTTTCACCCGCTAAAATAGTTAGCGGTGATGAAGGGCGTGCAATAACCGAACGATCGGCTAATTTTGGAAATACTTTTATTTTATCAGAGCTAGCTTTCTCTAAAAAACGACCGATATCAGCATCGCTTTCTAGTGCAAAGTTTTCGCCAGCAGAAACCACAATGTCTTGGTCTTCTTCTTGATTTTCAATATTCCAAATGTTCCATTCAGTTGCCTTGCGATTTATGAGTATCGCGCGTTGACCAACGCTCCAACATTTTGTTTCATGACTTTCATCAAAGGTAAACTCGCCCCACCAGATGTTGTTACTCATAGTTTACTCATTAAAAATTCACTTGAAATAATAAATCGCCAAATCCCCAGATAAAGGTGCCTGTTATCAACAATGAAACTTCTAAAATACCGAGCTGGTATCTAACATTATCTTTAACAACATCAATTTTATCGTCAAAATCATCTTCAATCGTTGCAATTTCTTTGTCGATGTACTCTGTTGGCACATTGATTTTTCTGAGTTTCATTTTGGCTCGTGACAATACCAAGCGATGTTGAATATTGAGTTTACTGATAAGAACACGTTCAGCAATAATGGCGCCAATACTTGACCAAACACCAATGATAACAATTAAACAACCACTTCTAGAAAGCCACTCTAGCCCTAAAAACTGAGTTTTTGACAAATAATAGCCCATACTAATCAGGGTTAAAGAAAGTAACCAAGCCATTATCGGTTGTCTTTTTCTGATGTTAATGACTTTTGCTTCATAAAGTGTTTTTGAATCGCTCAATATCTGTCTTCTTTTTTTAATTAAATTAGTGGTTATTACAACCAGCGTTTTTTCTTAAACCAAACAATAAGACCAACAGAGATAACCGACATCACCCCAAGTAAAGTAAAGTAACCGTGTTCAAATTTAAGCTCGGGTATGTATTCAAAATTCATCCCATATATTCCTGCGAGGAAAGTCAAAGGTACGAACAAAGCGGTGATAACCGTTAACACTCTCATTGTTGCGTTTAGCTGATGTGAAGTAACCGACATATAACCGTTAATTAAATCTCCACAAATATCATAATACATTTGAGAGAGGCTCAATAATCGATCAAGTCGCTCTCTTAAGTCATTTACTGCATGTATTTCTTGTTCCGTAATGAGTGATGTTTCATCATCTTCAAGATAACTGTTAAGGGTATTTCCAACAGTTACATGGTAATTAAAAGTTCTTCTAATTTTAACCAACCTCGAACGATGTGAGGTGATTTCTCGCATCATTTTATCGTTACCACTGATTTGAAATTGATCTTCAATTTTTTCTAAGTTTTGTTCAAAGTCAAATAATTGCTGTAGGTAATTACCACAACTACTGTGAAATATTTTCAATGCTAAGTGTACTGGGCTTCTCGCTAAATACTTTTCACTGCTGGCAGTAAATAAGGCATTTATCGCTATCGAGCTTTCAGGATGACCGGTAATTAACACCCGTTGACCGATAAACATACTGATTTGTACATGTTCAAAGGTTAAATTATTTTCTTTGGCAACAAAGCCACGGTAAAGCAGAAAGATGAAATCATTGAACAGCTCAACTTTCGGAGGGTGTCTTTCTCTTTGAGCATCTAAAATAGCCAAAGGGTGACAGCCAAATTGAGTGAATATTTCTTTTTCTTGAGATTTTTCGACTTTATCAAGATCAATCCATAGCACGGTACTTTCATCTTGTTGCCATTCACTGACTAATTCTTCGCCACCAATTTTAACAGGCGCAGAGGGTGAAATTAACATACATTTAATCATGATAAATCCTTAGGTATAATTACAAAATAATGCGGGTGTCAGCATTACAAATAATAACTGATAGTAAACGTTATAAACTTTCCCATTATAAGCAATATTTTAGAGTAAAGGTCAAATAATTAGTTGTTATCTCAGCAAGTAAAGTTAATAATTCACCCAATTAAAGCTATTAACATTCCTATTAGGATTATTACATGTCAACTGACATTATTACTTGGTGTGCAATCGCCTTTTGTATCACTCAATCAGCCATTTTCTCAGGATTAAATCTCGCATTTTTTTCTATAAGTCGCCTGCATTTAGAAGTTGAAGCTAAAAAGGGTAATAAAGCAGCACAAACTATTTTACGTCTGAGAGACGACTCAAATTTTTTATTAACAACAATATTATGGGGTAATGTTGGAATTAATGTGTTGTTAACAATGCTCTCTGATTCAGTGCTTACTGGCATCAGTGCTTTTCTGTTTTCAACTATTGCCATTACGATTATTGGTGAAATTACCCCGCAAGCTTATTTCTCAAGAAATGCCTTAAAAATGGGCAGCATGCTCGCCCCTATTATTCGTTTTTATCAGTTCCTTTTTTACCCCGTAGCCAAACCAACTGCACTTATTTTAGATGCTTGGCTCGGCAAAGAAGGGATTACTTACCTTGAAGAAAGTGAACTTAGAAGTATTATTCGCCAGCACATTTCCGCAGAAGAAGCCGATCTTAATCATGTTGAAGGTATCGGTGCGTTAAACTTTTTTGCTTTAGATGAGATACAGGTCACTGAAGAAGGTGAGATAATTGATCCTAAATCAATTATTGCCCTACCAACAAAGTTAGACTTACCTATTATTCCGGTAACGACACAAGGTCCAGATGACCCATTTTTAATGCTGGTAAATGAAACTAACCATAGTTGGGTAATACTGACCAATGAAGCTGGCTACCCATTACTCGTGCTTGATGCAGACGGTTATTCACGAGCTGCGTTATATCAACCAGGCGATTTTGACCCTTACAATTATTGTCATCGTCCTGTTGTGATAACGGATGAAACGACACCATTAAATGAAGCTATACTAAAAATGAAAGTGAATACATCTACTGACAAAAACTTTGATGGTGTGATAGAACACGATGTATTGCTTATTTGGGGAGAAACCAAACGTATTATTACTGGCGCAGACATTTTTGGTTTGCTACTTAAAGGCATGCTTCCTAATATAAAATAAACAGGTTAAATATTTATAATGGAATGGTTAGACAAAATATTCAATTTAAACAGTTTTACCGAGTTATTGTTTGAATATAAATTTATTGTTACTTTTTTACTGTTGATGACTTCATTTTTGATTAAAAATTTAATCATAAAAGTTATAAAACTAAAATCGAAACAAACCAAAAGATTAAAAATTAATATGGTGAATAATATTTTCACCATATTGATCATTATTTTACTTTTTAATCTATGGTCCGAAGAAATCCAAAAGTTTGCCTTTTCTATTGCCGCTTTTGTTGTGGCAATTGTATTAGCGACTCGCGAGTTTATTCAGTGTTTTATTGGCTTTATCTATATATTATCGAGTCGACCCTTTCGTATTGGTGACTGGATACAAGTAGGTAACTATGTTGGTGAGGTGCATTCTACCGATTGGGCTAAACTTACTTTACTAGAGGTCAATAAAGATGATTATGAATATACCGGCAAAACGTTATATTTGCCTAATAGTCAGTTAATTACTTCGGTAATTAAAAACCTTAATTTCCTCAAGCGTTATGCGGTACATCATTTCACTATAGTACGTGATGACAGTGCTAATCCCTTTGACTTTATCGATACCTTGTATGAGAAAGCAGACTTATATTGTCATGACTTTAAAGATGTGGCAGTTCGTTATAATCATCTTATTGAAAACCGCTTAGATATAAAGATTGCAGGTCCAAAACCGCACATTCAAGTAGCTACCTCTGAGCTGGGTGACACTCAGGTGTTTTTTACTATTTTTTGCCCCACTGAAAGTGCGATGGAAATAGAACAGAAATTAACGTCTGACTTTATGAAACTATGGTTTGAGAATAAAGCTTTAAAAAGTATTAATAAATAAAAGAGCAACAGACATCGTCTTGTAATGGGCCTTAATCTTTGTAGCTACACAATAAGCACAACAGCTGAGTTGTGCTTTATTTATAAGCCCCACAACAAACATCACCCTAGTTCAACGTTACAAAAAATCCTCATTATTAATTAGGCTTTTTGCTTACCAAAGCACCTTTCATCTTTAGTGTATTAACGAAGATTAGCGCAGCCTAAAACAAAAGACTGCTTTGTTTATCTTACAGATATAACCAATTTAACAGTAAGGATAGCGTTACCCACATTAGAATAATCAAGGGAATACCAACACGCATAAAATCAGAAAAACGATAACCACCGGCGTTCATTACCAAAAGGTTAGTTTTGTAAGCCATAGGGGTTGCATAACTTAAGTTAGCACCAAAGAGTACCGCCAATATAAAAGGTTCTGCTGGTAGGTTGAGTTGGCTAGCAACAGAAATAGCAATAGGCGTACCAATAACAGCAGCAGCATTGTTAGAAACAATATTAGTTAATATCGCGAGTAACAGCATTAGGGCCGATAAGACACCTCCTGGTGGTAAACCAAATGATAATGCGACAAACACTTGCGCTATGTACTCAGCGCCACCGGTAGTCATCATTGCAGAGCCTAACGCTAAAGACGCGGCAACAATTAAAATAACTTGCGTACTAAGCGCTGATGAAGCTTCTTGCCAATTTAAACATTTTGTTAATAACAAGACGAGTACACCACAAACCGCACTAATTTCTATAGGTAAAATACCCAAGGCTGACGATACAACTACGGCTAACAAGGTACCTAAGGCAATGGGTGCTTTACTTGTTTGAGGTAATGACTCCGCGCCATCAATAATGAGTAGTCCTTGTTTAGCTTTTAATAAATCAATTTGCTCTTGCTCTCCTTGTACCAGTAAGACATCGCCAATTTTCAGGCGGGTATTGCCGATACTGCTGCGACCAATTTCCATCGCTTTACCTGCTCGATGCAAAGCGATCACTGATATGCTGTGTTTTTGTATAAAATTGACTTGTTGTAAAGTGTGCCCTTCAACTCCCGAGCCAGCAATAATAACAATCTCTGCCAACGTTTGTTTCTCGGCTTTTAGAGGGTGTTCGTCATCAACTTTATGCAGTCCTGAGAATAAAGTGGCTCCTAATACTGACTCATATTCTTTTAAACGGTCTGGATAGTCATGAACTTTTAGGCGGTCACCAACGATAAGCACGGTATCGGGCAAAGGCATTATATTCCGATAGTTGGCGCCACGCTGAATACTCTCAATTTTTAGCTGGCCATCAGTCAAAGCAATTATCTCGGTAATTGTTTTCTCGTTAGCCACACTTTCTTCATTTATATTAAGATAAGCGCTAAACAGACGTGGCGAAGTATCAGGCATTGATGGTGTTCTGCTTGGGAGAAGTTTAGGCGCAATTAGCCATAAGTAGAGTACGGCAACAACAGAAGCAATGAGTGCTGGTTGTATAAAATCAAAGAGCCCAAACTCAACCGCCCCCATATTTTTTGCAATACTAACCACTAATAAATTGGTCGATGTACCTATAGTTGTCGCCATTCCCCCAACTAAGGTTGCTAATCCCATCGGCAGTAGCATTGGCGAAGAATCTGTTTTAGTACGCAGTGATACACTGATCAAGATAGGCAGTAACAGCACCACAACTGGGGTGTTATTAATAAAAGCACTTAAACCTCCAGCTAAAACGAGTGTTAGCAACAAAGATAATGTTGGGCTTATTTTCCATAATTTAGCCAAGTATCGACCAATGGGCTCCAATGCTCCTGTACGCACAATACCGTGACCAATGATCATTAACGAACACACTGTCACTAAGGCTTCATGACCAAAGCCAAAAAATAATGAGCTAGGTTCGAAATGTGTGCCATCTATATAAAAAGGGAAGAATGCAAACGCCAAACACAATATAGCGATAACAGCCAAAGAGGAGGTTTCTAAAGGGATATCATCTCGACGAAAGAGGTATAAGGCAAATACGGTAATGAGTAATACCGCTAATGCATGATTATTAGGTAAGTCAGGAATATTCAAAAGTAGTACCAAGTTAATTTAATTATTTAGCGGCTACAACCACTGCTTATAAAGCTTATTCTAAATGAATGCGCCAAATTATTACAAGTCAATGAAGCCTATTCTAATTATTTTTAATAACTATAATACGTGTTTTCAATTAAGTACATAGTCACTAATCAATAGATATTTTTATAACGAGCTCGTTAAAGCTTGAGCTATATTAGTTAAAAAGAGTGGCAACAATAATTCAGCAGCCGCTCTCAATATGCACTTTAGAAAGTAAGGTCTTGGCAGACAGGGAGCAATAAGGAACTTTTAGTGACAACAAAGTAGCGGTAATATGTTCTGCATATCTTTAGGTTATTTGACGGCAGATAACGCGCTACTTTTAACGTTGATTGTCGGACAGCGATTCATCTTTTGTGGTGTTTACCGCAGACAAGGAATCGCTTTTTATATAAAAAACGTATAGATAAGGCTTAACCTAGCTCACTTTCTATTTTTGATCCTAAAAAAACTTTTGATGGATCAACAAGAAAACGTTTGCCTAAAGCTTCTCTTCCTAACAGCATTAAATAACTCATATCAGAGCGATCTGTTAAGGTTATTTCAATTGACCACTTTTCTTCGCCAAGTACGATTAATGTTTCAATAACGTAACGTTGCTCTACGGTGCCATTAGAAGACTTTATTTTCCTGATATCACTAATTGGCGCACTACATTTAACAATAGTATCAACATTATGCGCATCAGGATGAATATCAAAAATCACCGAAGGCTTGCCATTTTTAATAACTTTTGTAATATTATCGACGTGTAACGACGACGTTTTTGCGCCGGTATCAACTCGAACTTGTAAATCGTCAATAGCTAAGTCTGGCAAAGCTATTGACTCTAAACGCCCAATAACAACTTTATTTGCTTTTTTCATACGGTTTCCTAACTGTCGTCATTTTCAGGTAAAAGCTGCTCTTGTACGTTTTCAATGTGTTCAGCGATTTCTTCATCGTCTTCACTGAAATAAGCGACATGAAACATAGCTTCTCCATCTTGTACTAGCGGTATATTTTGCTTACCGATTAAAATGCCTGAGCGTGTTGCTTTAACCGAATCAAATATTGCACCATATGGGCTACCAATTTCGGCTAACACTTGACCTTTAGTGATCTGATCGCCCAAATTTACAATATTATGAACAATACCACTAGCGTTAGCGCGCACCCATTGACTACCATTAGCAATAAAAGGCACAAGTTTTTTCTTCTTAGAGCGGACAACTTTTCTGGTCATACCTAAATATTGTAAAACATTTAAGATACCTTTCATGCCCGCTCGAATTGAAAACTCATCAAAACGCAGCGCTTCACCCGCTTCATATAAGAGTATTTTCGTTTCGTTTTTAACGGCTGATTCTCTTAACGATCCGTCAACTAAAGTAGAATTTAACACAACCGGTACGCCAAACACTTCCGCCAAGGCTTTGGTATCGGGATCAGACATATCCGCCCTAATTTGTGGCAGGTTTGAGCGATGAATTGCCCCGGTATGTAAATCGATACCGTAATCACAATGTTTAACGATTTCATTGAGAAATATATGCGCGACACGCCCTGCTAAAGAGCCTTTCGCAGAGCCGGGAAAACAGCGATTTAGATCACGACGGTCAGGCATATAACGACTTTGATTAACCACGCCATAAACGTTAACCATAGGAACAGCAATAACTGTGCCTCGCGTTATTTTAAGTTTCTTTTCGTGGATCAAGCGTCGAATAATTTCAATACCATTTAATTCGTCGCCATGTACCGCCGCACTCAAAAAAATAGTGGGCCCCGGTTTTTTAGCGCGAATAATATGAACGGGTAAAGAAACGTCGGCATCGGTATATAACTTAGCAACCGGCAACTCTATTTTGCGCTGCTCTCCAGGTAAAATTTCAAATTCACCAATGCGTAATATGTCTGTAGAACTCACTTTCATTATCCTTTGCCACGTGTTTTGGTGTCATGAGGTTTTGCATTTTTTTCTAAAAACTCAAACACCATCCCGGCAACATTTTTGCCTGTCGCTTTTTCGATACCTTCAAGGCCAGGAGATGAATTAACTTCCATGACCATAGGACCATTTTGTGAACGCAGTAAATCGACACCACACATGTTCAAACCCATCGCTTTTGCAGCACTGACAGCAGTATCACGCTCAGCCTTAGATAATTTAACCACTTCAGCAGAGCCGCCACGATGTAAATTAGAACGAAACTCACCTTCAGCGCCTTGACGTTTCATCGCCGCAACCACTTTACCGCCAATCACTAAACAGCGAATATCAGCACCACCGGCTTCTTTAATAAACTCTTGTACCAAAATATTCGCGTTTAAACCCATAAACGCTTCGATAATGGCTTCAGCTGATTTAGCCGTATCGGCTAATACTACGCCTATGCCCTGCGTGCCTTCGAGCAACTTAATAACCACCGGCGCGCCGCCAACATTTTTAATTAAATCTTTGGCATTATCAGGTTTGCTGGCAAAACCCGTTCGCGGTAAACCCAAACCTTTACGCGATAGCAACTGTAATGACCGTAATTTATCGCGTGAGCGGCTGATAGCGACGGACTCATTAATGTTGAAGGTACCCATCATTTCAAATTGTCTTGCCACAGCTGTGCCATAAAAAGTCACAGAGGCGCCAATACGAGGAATAATTGCATCATACTTTGGTAGTTCTTTACCGTGATAACGCACCGATGAACGGCTACTCGTAATGTCCATATAGCAATGCAAAGTATCGATAATATCAACTTCATGGCCCATAGCTTCACCCGCTTCTTTTAAACGACGGGTAGAGTAAAGTTTTTTATTTCTAGATAAGATAGCAATTTTCATAAGTCAGTCTTTTGATATTCACTTTTATTTAATGATAAAAAGTGAGGTAATAAGTGCTGTGGAGTGTATAGTCAGCTTATTAAATAATATAGCGCTATATTTTGATGAGTTTAATCAAAAAAAATGATTGCGTTGTTTGTCGAGGTTTGTATGAGAATCGAACTATTAAAAACATTTCTTGAAGTGAGCCGTACATTACACTTTAGAATAGCATCTGAGAACTTATTCATTACTCAATCTGCAGTAAGCGCAAGGATTAAGTTATTAGAAGGTGACTTAGGTGTGCTGTTGTTTGACCGAAGCCAAAAGCATTTAAAATTAACCCCAGAAGGTAATCGGTTAATAAAACATGCTAATGAGTTATTGTTTATGTGGCAAAAAACTAAACAAGATGTTGGTGTTGCAGACAGTGATACTTATCAATTAGTTGTTGGCTCTATGATGTCTATTTGGGATATTGTCTTACAAGATTGGTTAAAAAAGATACATCGCAATCTTGATGATGTTAGTTTATTAACCAACACTTACTCGCCGTTAGAGCTTAGAAAGAGTTTACTGAGTCGTGTGGTCGATGTTGCCTTTTTTTTCGAGCCGCCGTTTGTTAAAGATTTAATCACTGAAAAAGTCGCCACGGTGCCACTACATTTAGTGACCACAGAGCCAAACGATACTATCGAAAAGTTAACATTAGATAACCACATAATGGTCGACTATGGTGAATCAGTGAATGCGCAACACCTTCGAGAATTTCAAGATGCTCCTCCCGCAAGACACTATATGAGCCAACCAAGAATTGCATTAAATTTTCTATTGGACGCCGGCGGAAGTGCTTATTTACCCAGACAAATGACTTTTGAGTATATCGAGAAAAATAAATTATACCTAGTTGAAGAAGCGCCGGTATATTCAAGAGATATATATGCCGCTTATTTAGCGAAAAGTCAGAAAACTGATATAATTGAGCAAACGCTGCAACTGTTTCCTTCTGTGGTAATATAAGCAAGATTATTAGATAGTAGTATAAACAAGGTTAGTAACCGTTAATTAACGATACATTTGAGTAGGAAATATTATGCTTTTGTCAAAAGAGGTGTTGATTAGAAATAATGTTAAAATTGTTGGAAAAGGTGATAAAACACTTTTTCTTGCGCACGGTTTTGGTTGCGATCAAAACATGTGGCGCTTTTTAACGCCAAAGCTACTGAACAAGTTTACCATCGTACTCTTTGATTATGTCGGCTCTGGTGGTTCAGATATCTCACAATACAACAAGAAACGTTATAGCCAACTTGATGGGTATGCCGAAGATATTATTGAAATAGCTGAAGTGCTAGAGCTATCAAATGCAATCTTTGTCGGACACTCTGTAAGTAGTATTATCGGTGCGATTGCCGCCAATAAAAGGCCTGATTTTTTTTCTAAGCTTATCATGATATGCCCTTCACCTTGTTTTCTAAACTTTCCTCCTGAATACTTGGGCGGCTTTGAAAAAGAAGATTTACTCGAATTATTAAGCCTGATGGATAAAAATTATATTGGTTGGGCTGATTATTTAGCGCCATTAGTGATAGGAGATGATAATTCAACGGATTTAATAGGAGAGTTAACGGGAAGTTTTTGCTCTACTGACCCTGTTATAGCGAAGAATTTTGCTGAAGCAACATTTTTATCTGATTATCGCCATATTTTAAAAGATATAAAGCAACCTTCATTAATTTTTCAAAGTAAAAATGATGCCTTGGCTGCGACGACTGTTGGTGAGTTTATTCATAGCCAAATAAAAAATAGTCAACTGGAAGTGATTCTGGCTGACGGACATTGTTTACATATGACGCATCCGAACGAAATTGTCGACTTAATAATAGAATACGCGAACAATGACCACAACACGCAAAAGTAAAGCACAAAGTAACATGCAAAATTATTCGCTGGATAGTTTTCCTTGCGGTGCTTTAGTCACTAATTCGTCAAGAGTTATTACCTATGTTAATGCATATTTCACTACTGAACTATTATGGCAACCAGCAGCCCTTATTGGTAAAAGTACAGACGTAATTTTCACAAAATCGTCAAAAATATTTTTTCAAAGTTATCTCATTCCAACACTTTTACATGAGAAAACGTGTGAAGAAATGCAGTTAATTATATTTAATGCTCAAGGGGCTCGCATTCCAGTAACCGTCAACGCGCATTTAGGTGATGATGGCTGTATTTACTGGAGCTTTTTTAATGCCTCTAAAAGAGACCAACTTTATAATGAATTATTAAAAACCCGCGAAACATTAGAAGAGCAAGCAGAAGCTTTGAAATTACTTGCTTCTACTGACGAATTAACCGAGTTATTAAATAGAAGAGAAATGAAATCGCGAAGCATTTTAGTCCTTGAGCAGGCAGCAAGATCTCATCAATCGGTTGGTTTATTAATGCTCGACATTGATCACTTTAAGAAAATAAATGATAGCTTTGGCCATTTATCAGGAGACCGAGTATTAAAAGAGCTTGGTCAAAAGTTGAAAGCCTTTTGTCGACAAACAGACCTCGTTGCTCGCTTTGGTGGTGAAGAATTTTTGATCATGCTACCTGACACAGACAAAGTGAATGTTTTATTATTTTGTGAAAGATTACATCAGTTAATTGCTACTATTAAGGTTGATAATAAACCATTAATGGTAAGTATTGGTGCCAGCATTTGTAACGATAAAATATCATTTACTGACTTCTACGCCCAGGCTGATAATGCCCTATATAAAGCAAAAGAACTTGGCAGAAATAGAACCGAGGTGTATAAAACTGATTAATGCTCATTAAACTTAAGATTTAAAATTTAAAATTTAAATGCGCAACGTTTATAAAAAGCCAATACCTATAGTAGATATTGGCTTTTTACATGATATGTTTTTACTATTTTACAGCCGCTATTTTACGTGCTTGGTGTAATTTTTTGTAGCTTTCAATCAACCTCAGGTGCTTATCTAAACCTTCAAGTTTGATACTTGTTGGTGTTAAACCATAAAACCTAACTTCACCAAAGACTGAACCAACCACGTGTTCCATAGTCTCTTCACCAAACATTCGATTAAAGTTACCGATATAGTCTTCAAGTTCCATCTCTTCGTCTAGGGTAACTTCTAATACCGCATGAACCGCTTGATAAAATAAGCCACGTTCAACCGTATTGTCATTGTATTGTAAAAACTCTCCAACTAATTCAATAGCCTCTTCTAAAGCGCCTAAGGCAAGATAAATAAGAATCTTTAATTCAAGAATAGTGAGCTGACCCCAAACGGTATTTTCATCAAACTCAATACCAATTAATGTTTTTATATCAATGTAGTTATCTTGTTGGCTATCTTCTAAACGCTCAACTAAAGCGACTAATTGTTCTTCACTTAAAATGTGAAGATTTAAAATATCTTCGCGGTATTCAAGAGATTTATTGGTGTTGTCCCAAATAAGGTCTTCAACCGGATACACTTCTGAATAGTCTGGCACTAGCATACGACAAGCAGTAGCCCCCAATTGATTAAACTCTGCGATATAGACTTCTTTGCCCAAGTCTTTCAAAATCGCCATTAACACAGCATTTTCTTCTTCGTTGGTGCCAGAAAAATCCCATTCGCAAAATTCATAATCAGCTTTACTGCTAAAGAAACGCCAGGAAACAACACCTGTTGAGTCAATAAAGTGATCAACAAAGTTTTCAGGTTCGGTAACCGCCATGCTATTAAATGTTGGCTTAGGTACATCGTTTAAGCCTTCAAAGCTTCTTCCTTGTAACAACTCCGTCAAACTCCTTTCTAGCGCAACTTCAAAACTTGGATGAGCACCAAAGGAGGCAAAGACACCACCCGTTTTAGGGTTCATAAGCGTGACACACATGACCGGGAATTGACCACCTAACGATGCATCTTTAACGACAATAGGAAAGCCCTGCGCCTCTAACCCTTCAATGCCTGCTAAAATACTTGGGTATTTTGCGATTACGTCTTTGGGCACATCGGGTAAAATAATTTCTTGTGCAATAATTTGTTTTTTTACCGCACGTTCAAAAATTTCTGACAAGCATTGCACTTGTGCTTCAGGTAAATTATTACCTGCACTCATACCATTACTTAAGAATAAATTTTCAATTAAATTTGAAGGAAAATAGACGGTTTCACCATCAGAATGGCGTACATAAGGAATAGAGCAAATACCTCGCTCCGCTAAGCCAGAGTTGGTATCTATTAGGTTCGAACCCCGTAATTCATCGTCAGGGTTATATATCGCTAAACAATATTCATCAAGTATGTCGCTGGGCAACTCATCATTGACGCCTGGTTTAAACCATTTTTCATTGGGATAATGAACAAAATCACTGTTGGCAATATCAACACCAAAGAACTGATCGTTATAAAAGAAATTACAGTTAAGACGCTCAATAAATTCACCAAGTGCAGAGCAAAGCGCACTTTCTTTCGTTGCGCCTTTACCGTTAGTAAAGCACATCGGTGATGCCGCATCACGGATGTGCAATGACCAAACATTAGGCACAATATTTCGCCAAGAAGATATTTCAATCTTCATACCTAAATCAGCCAACAGACCTGTCATATCGGCAATAGTTTGTTCAAGTGGTAAGTCTTTACCTAAAATGTAGGTGCTGGAGTCACTTGCTGATTGCCCCATAAGCATTGC
Organism: Colwellia sp. BRX8-9; assembly: GCF_014077245.1. NCBI lineage: Bacteria > Pseudomonadati > Pseudomonadota > Gammaproteobacteria > Alteromonadales > Colwelliaceae > Colwellia > Colwellia sp. BRX8-9. The sequence continues at coordinate 20,286 of NZ_JACGVN010000026.1, read as the reverse complement.
TTGGGCGTCGTTTTCAAGACTATCGACTATTTCTACTTTAAACTCTGGTCCACTTTGAACGACTTTTTTAACAGTACAGCGATCAATGGAACGGACAATGCCTTTACGGTCTTTCTCAGAAATGCTTTCAGGCAACTCAACCTGAATTTGAAAAATTTGGTTATAACGATCTTCAGGATCTACGATATTGTTTTGTGACAAACGAATATTTTCAGTGGGTATATCACGCGAAGTACAATAAACCTTAACAAAATAGGCGGCACAAAGCGCTGATGAAGCTAAAAAATAATCAAAAGGCCCTGGAGCAGAGCCATCACCTTTATAGCGAATAGGTTGATCAGCGATGACAGAAAAATCATCAAATTTAGCTTCAATTCTAAGGTTGTCGAGATAATTAACTTTGATTTCCATTGAATAATTTCCGAAGTTTTGCACTAAAAGCTCAGTGATTTGCTTAGTTTTAGCGACTGCCAATTGGCAAGATGTAATTAATGGTCGGTATTATCTGTTTTTTCGAGACATTAGTCTTGGAAAAAAAGACATTAATTAAGAAAGACACTGTTTTAAATAAAATAGTGCGATGTAACCAGGAATTTGATTTTACAGGGACATTAAAATAGCTAGGTAAAGTGTGATAAAACAATAATTCACTCTAGGTAGTGAATCATTTTTTATCATGACTCGCGACACAACAAACAGCAATAGCTATAAACAAACAAAAAAGCTATTTAACAAAGGGTTAAATAGCTTTTTTAAAGATATGTGTTCACGTTTAATAAATGATTAAGAATTAACCGCCACATTTCTTAGCGTCAGTTTTGGTTTCGCCACATTTACCTTTTTTATCTGCTTTACCTTCACCACATTTTCCTTCGCCACATTTACCTTTTTTGTCGGTTTTAGTTTCACCACATTTACCTTCGCCGCATTTACCTTTTTTGTCTGCTTTACCTTCGCCGCATTTAGCTTTTTCGTCAGCTTTTCCTTCACCACATTTTCCGCTAGCATCTGCCGCTGTAATCGTTACAATGCTTTTAGTTTCAAAAGGGTTAATTTCTGCTTTTACAGGAGCTGAAATGGCAAGTGTTAAGGCAAATAAACCTAATAAAGCTGTCAATGATGATTTTTTTAAAATTTTCATGATATTTTCCTTTAATATTATAATTTTGGCACTACATATGTAAGCTACTAACAAAGACCCTTCACCGAATAAATAAATTTCAATGAGGTTGAAAATATTTATTCACTCTTAGATAAATCTTATCACTCACTTTTGAGGTTACTCGCTGATCTATGAATACTCAAGTAAAGAAAGTTGTTTTAGCACCAATGGAAGGTGTTGCTGATGCCTTAATGCGCCGTCTACTCACCTCATTAAATAATTACGATTTTTGTATTACTGAGTTTCTACGTATTGTTGACCAGCTTTTACCTGAGCGATGTTTCTACAAAGTTTGCCCTGAATTAGAACAACAAGGTTACACGCAGTCAGGCACACCATTGAGAATGCAGTTACTTGGTCAAGAACCCAACTGGATGGCAGAAAATGCTGTTCGAGCAATAGCACTAGGCTCACATGGTGTTGATCTTAATTTTGGCTGTCCTGCTAAAACCGTTAATAAAAATCGTGGCGGTGCCGCATTACTAAAAACACCTGAAGATATTTACAAAATAGTGCTAGCGGTAAAAGAAGCGGTTGGCAAAGATGTGATACTGTCGGCAAAAATTCGCTTAGGCTTTGATGATGCCTCGTTGTTAGATGAGATAGTAAGCGCAATAACATCTGCCAAGGCGGATCAACTCACCATTCACGCGAGAACTAAAGCCGATGGCTATCGTCCTCCTGCTTACTGGCATTTCATTGCTGGTATTGTCAAAAAATATCCAATAGAAATTTTCGCTAATGGGGAGATTTGGAACTTAGCAGATGCCCACCGTTGCATCGAGGAAAGCCATACGTCTAACTTAATGCTTGGCCGTGGCGCACTTGCTCTGCCAAACTTGGAAGCGGTAATAAAAAACAATCAACAACCTATGCCTTGGCACCAACTATGCTCTCTACTAAAACAATACAGTGAACTTGAATTAATTGGCGATAAAAGCTTTTATTTTTCAAGTCGATTAAAACAGTGGCTACGTTACTTAAGATTACAATACCCTGAGGCAGAGCAATTATTTAGTGATATAAAAATATTAAAGAATAAAGAAGAAATCTTAACTTTATTGAATAAATCATCAAGGAGTTCTTTATAAACAATATTATTTAGAAAATGCCAGAACGTTTTCGTCTGGCATTTGTATATGTAGGCTTTTACTCAATCTTTTTTATTAACCCCTGCCCTTCTCCATCTTCGTCTTGCTGCTTTTTAATCGCTCTTTTTTCAGAAACCACCATAGCAATCGCTTTCTCCACAAAAGGATCTGGAGAAAACATTTGCACAAAAACAGCAAAGGCAATCGCTATACCACGGCGTTTTTTAGCAAGCTTCATTAATATTATCGCCAATACTGATAGCACAGCAAAAACTAACCATGGCGCTAACGCCAGATATAAATCATACGTAAAGAAATTTTCCATAGAGCACTCAATCAAATTATTTAAAAGGTTTAATCAATGAAATGATTAAACGGATATTTATTAAAATAATCGATTACGCGATGAGGTTTTCACTTTCAACTTGATAAAGCGTTTTAATGAATTGTAGATGAATAGTTACCACAGACTTTTGAAAGGTTTGCTTTTGAATTTTATATTTTTGCCTACTTATCTGTGTATCGACAAGTATGAGGGAGTCATGATGTAAATCAAAAGCGTCATGAAACAAATCCGAATATAAGTAAGTTCCACTCATACTTAGAGCATTTAATGCCTTATATAGCTGAACTTCACGTGTTTTTTGTAATATAAGTAAGGGGGCTTCAGCACAATACTCTATGTATTCTACTTGTTGAGTATCGTTGCTAATCACAGATGACAAAGGAACTGAGATAACAGCATTAACGGATACTAAAGAGCTGATGAACAAAATAAAGTTCAAAATGATATTTTGCAATTGTTACTCCTAAGGACCCGTTGATAGTTTATATATTGGGCTTACTGTATAAAATTTCAATAATATTTGAATTTTTATAATATTTAATACTAATCAGTTAATAATTTCAGGTAGTATATAAGGATACTTTCCAGGTAATATTTACAGCTTATGAACTATTTAAAATTAATCATTATCTCATTTACTCTTCTACTTACTGCATGTGGTGACGAAGAAAGTGGAGACATTAAAACTTCAGAAAGTCCTGAAGTTGTCGCTATCGCTTTTTTTGATGCACTTTATAATGAAAAAAATGTGAAGAAAGCAGCCAAAGTTTGTAGCCCACAATTGTCTCGAATTATCTTACATTACAAGTCACCCAAAGCTGTTGGCCGCCATTTATTTAATATGTCTTACGATTCAGTGGTTGCATCGCCTGATGACAGCGGTGTAAAAGTTCGTGAGCAGTTCAAAGACGCAGCGGTAATTACTGTTTATTTTGATGGTATTTACGATAATAATCGTTTGAAAGACGTTAAGCGCTTATCTCTTATTCAAATAGATGGCGATTGGGTTATTGATAAAATATTAAAAGACCCTTTCTAAATTAGTCTATGCTTTAAAATACACTTTTGACCTATCCTAAAAAAGATAGGTCAAAAAATGATTTATAAACCTAAGACAACCCCTTCTCTGCGCGGATCTGCACCGCCAATTAATCCCTGCTCTGTCACTTCAATTGCATGAAGACCACTATTTAAATCTCTAACGATAACTTTATGTCCCTTGGCTTCTAAAGCTGGCTTTAATAATTCAATATTCGTGCCTTTTTCTAAGGTGGTCACCTTATTACGATTGGTTACTTTTGGTAAATTTATTGCCGTTTGAGGGTCTAACTGCCAATCAATTACACCAACAATGGCTTGCGCAACATAGTTTATAATCCGACTACCGCCTGGTGAACCCACAACAAGTTTTAATGAATTATCTTGGTTAAATACCATCGTAGGAGCCATGGAGCTTCTAGGTCGCTTTAGTGGCTCTAAGCGATTTGCTACCCATTGCCCATTTACTTTTGGCGCCAATGAAAAATCTGTTAATTGATTGTTTAAAATAAAGCCTTCCACCATCACCGCTGAACCAAAAGCCATTTCAACACTGGTCGTCATTGATATCGCATTTCCTTGTTTATCAACAATTGAAATATGACTGGTTGATGGTAACTCTAAAGCAAGATCGTCTGCTTGTGCTAAAGCGCCCTGCGGGAAACCAGCTTGCGCTGTTCCCATATCCTTATCAATATTAATTAATTTCGAGCGTTTTGCTAAATAGTTAGGAGATATTAGCCCCGCAACAGGTACATTAACAAAGTCGCTGTCGGCAATATATCGTTCTCGATCAGCAAAGGCTAAACGAGAACTTTGTGTAAGTAAATGTACGGCCGTTAAACTGTTGGGGCTTTCTTTCGCAAAGTCGTAAGGTTGAAGTTGGGCAAGCAGTTGAATAACCGCAACACCGCCAGAACTAGGAGGTGCCATACCACAAATATTAAAGTCGCGATAACTACCACAAACAGCAGGTCGTTGTTTAGGCTGATAATGTGCCATATCTTGCAGAGTAAGCCTACCTGGCGCTATGATAGAATTTTGCACCGCATCAACAATTTTTTCCGCTATCCAACCATGATAAAAAGGTTTAAGTCCATCTTTAGCAATACTTCTATAAACAGCAGCAAGCTTTTTGTTTTTTAAACGATCACCGGCTTTTATGGCAATATTATTAGGGAAGAAATAATTCTTTATTTCAGGAAGTTGGCTAATGCCTGGATTAAACTGCATTGAGACTAGTTTTTCGAGCCGTGGAGAAACAATAAAACCTTGCTCGGCAAGCTCAATGGCTTCGACAAATAATTCTGACCAAGCAAGCACCCCATATTGTTGATGCGCTTGTTTTAGTGCTGACAACACACCAGGAACACCAACAGAACGACCACCAACAACGGCTTTAATCCAAGAGATGGCTTTACCTTTATCATCTAAAAACAGCTCAGCCGTTGCCAATTTTGGCGCAGTTTCGCGACCATCAAAAGTCGTTAAGAATTGTTCCTTTTTATCCCAATGCAAAATAAAAGCACCACCACCGATCCCTGAAGATTGCGGTTCAACTAAGGTCAATACCAGTTGCACAGCAATCGCCGCATCGATGGCACTGCCACCTTTTTTTAGGATGTTGAAACCAACTTGGCTAGCATAAGGATTAGCTGCCGCGATCATAAAGTCTTTGCTGGTAACTGCTTGTTTATGGATAACACCCGTAGCAGCTTCGGGTTCACGGTCTTCTTGCTGTTTTATTATTTCGGCTTGACTAGTAAAGGTAAGTACCAGTGATAGCGTTACCATACTTAAACGCTGAAATAGTGGGATTCGAGACATAGTTTTCCTTAAAAACACATAAACTAGTTTGGGTTAAACGATAACTGAAAATGATTAAATTCTACAAAGCTTGCCAATACTGCTTGATACTTATTTTCTCCATCGCGTTGGTGTTCTAAAACACTAAGCGCATAGCAACAAGCCTCTAGTGATGACAGAGCGTGCTTTTTAGTTGTTTTTCGAATTTGATATTGTCCAACAATATCATTCTCCAAGGTAAAATGCGGCAGTTGTTGCAGCCAAGTGTTGCTCATAAACATTTTATACGCTTTTTTCCAAGTGCCGTCTAAGATAAACAAACACTTAGGTGTTGTTATATTACTATTATTGACACTTAAAACAACGGCATCATTAGCCGGATATAAAACAGCACATTGTTGATGATAATGCTCTAATAGTCTTTGTACTTCAATATTGTCAGTAAAATTTTCACCCACAATAACTTGGCTATTTTTTAATGACTGATGTAATAAGGTTACACTGCCTTTACTTTGTTTAACTTCTAATGGATGTTGTAAGATCACGATATGAATATCATTATCAACCGATGTGACTAAATGACATAGACAAGATTTTTCAGGACGTTCGCATTGTAAGCAGTATGCTCGGGTCATTAATTTGGGCTTAACAGATAATTATTAACGATGAGTCTACGCTGTTCACCATTAAACGTTAAGAATATTTTCAATATAAAAAACATCTAAAATGCAGTAAAATATATTTTACTCTTTGTTTATAAGCCTATTTTAATGCGATTGTCACTTTCTGCTTTTCCAATTTCTGTTCAACAAGTAACGGTTCCCGCCATAGTTCTGATTATTTCACTGGTTGCTTTTATATTTGATAGTAGTTTAAGTGGTTTTTTTGTTTATCAACGCAGTTTAGTCACACAAGGCGAAGTTTGGCGGGTATTTAGCGGACATTTTTTTCACACCAATGGTGCCCATTTCCTGTTGAATAGTGCAGCGGTTATTATGTTGTGGGCTTTACATGGTCATTTCTACACCATTAAAAGTTATCTGATTGTATTTATGATAAGTGCTGTTATTTGTGCTGCTGGCATCCATTGGTTTTCGCCAAACATTGAACAATACGTGGGTTTATCCGGTATTTTACATGGCTTGTTTATTTGGGGCGCTATTGAGGATATAAAAGCAAAAGAGCGCACCGGTTACTTATTACTTATTGGAGTAATTTTAAAGATAGCTCACGAACAATATTATGGCGCAAGTGAAGACGTCGCTGACTTGATTGGCGCTAACGTAGCAATAAATGCTCATTTATGGGGGGCATTAGGTGGTGTGCTTGCCATATTATTTTTAATGGCTATCAAATCATTTTCACTAAAAAAACATTAAGGTAAAGCCTGATTTTTCTTAAAAAATCGTCGATAACACCTGCTTTTTTCAACGCGATTATTGTCTTATTATATTGTTTTATCGATATATTAGAATTAGCTTAAAGTGCGCTAAGGATATTATGCTCACTTATCACTGAGCTTGAAATTTTATATTGCTCAGACTGCTCAATTTTTCAGTAATAGCATCATGAATATCTTTTATGATACTTGACTCTAATCTTCCCTTTTCGATAATGGCATAAGGGAAATAGTTATGCTCCCCAAACTGACTTTACATACCGCTTTAGCCTGAGCATTTACAATAAAATCGAGATAAAATAACATCACAAATATTAGTTTCATCTTCCTGTAACCATTTTATTTCAATGAGTAGAGTGTCGTTCTTTTCTTCGTCAAAAAAAAAGGTTACCGCTCTTAATTCATAAGAAAGGTAACCCTTTAGTCTTGCAAGCTTTACATAAGTTACAAGGTATTTTCAAATAACTTATAGATACGTCGATATTCATTTAACCAAGAACTTGGTTGGACAAAACCATGAGGTTCGACTGGATAAATAGCCGTTTCGAAGTTTTGCTTTTCTAACTCAATCAAACGTTGCACTAAACGTACGGTATCTTGAAAAAAGACATTATCGTCGACCATTGGCGCATTAATTAATAAGGGTTTTTCTAATCCCTCAGCAAAATAAATAGGTGAACTTCTCTCATAAGCAATAGCGTCATCGCCAGGGGTGTTCAAAATATTTGAGGTATAACCATGATTATAATAGGCCCAGTCAGAGACTAAGCGCAGTGCCGAACCTGACTGAAATAAATCAGGCTGAGTGAACATAGACATTAAGGTTAGAAAGCCGCCATATGAACCGCCATAAGTACCAATACGTTGACGATCAACATTAGCATTATCAACTAACCAGTTTACGCCATCACGCATATCTTGTACTTCAGGTTTGCCCATGTGGCGATAGATAGCTGTTCGCCAATCGCGTCCGTATCCTGCAGAAGCACGATAATCCATATCAATAACGACATAACCTTGTTGCACTAACATACTATGGAACATGTATTCTCTAAAATACCCAGACCAACCTAAATGTGAGTTTTGTAGATAGCCAGCGCCATGACTAAACATTACCGCACGATTTTTATCAGCCGTTTTATCATAGTCTTTTGGTAAATAAACACGAGAATAAACAGGTTCATCTTGATATGAAGAAGGCACAGCAACCACACTTGGCGCAGTCCAAGGCATACTTAAGAATTTTTCAGAGACCGTATGAGTTAAGCGTATCGCCGTAGCATCATCTTTAAGTGCTTTTACATAAAGCTCTGGAGGCATGGCTACTGTTGAATGTTCAATTAATAAGGTTGAATCATCAGGGCTTAATGCATAGTCATTCATACCGCCTAAATCAGTTAAAGCACTAAACTGACCAGATTTTATATCTACTTGATAGATTTCGTAAATACCAGGGTGTTTTTTATTTGCTTTAAAGACGAAACGTGACTTATCTTGCGTTAGGCTCACATCACTGATTTCAAATTGACCACGGGTGAGTTGTTTGGCTTTACCTGCTAAGTTTTTACTGTAAAGATGAGAATAGCCAGTTTCTTCTGAGAGGTAGTACAAGGTATTGTCACCTTTTAACCAACCAAACTCATTAAAGCTCCAGTTGATCCAAGCATCATCATGTAAGCGATGTTGGCTCTCTAGCTTATTCTCCATTAAATTAACGGTTGTTAACCAACGGTCTTTGTTGTCCCATGCTTCTAGTAATACTGCAACTTGTTTGCCATTTTCGTGCCATTGAATAGGGGAATTAGCTTGCATAACATGAATATTACGGGGTGATTTTTTAGACTGATAAACCTTACCTTCACGTTGATAGTTCTCAGTTTTTACACTGGCAAGTACATCTTCATCAGCACCGGGTAAAACGTCGTAAGAAAGCGGAAATTTTTGACCTGACTTTAAATCAAGTAAAAAAAGCTCATCATTATATTGACGATTATCAGCAACACGCTGACGGACCTTTTCCGCTTTTATATGACCATCATCGGCAATATAGTTAGGCATAATATCACTATCAGCTTGGCTTGATTCACCGCTACTAATACTGACAATAAGCTTATCACCGTTGGGCGATAGACTCGCGTGATTGATACGTTTATTATCCCCTAAATAGAAGTCACTCTTAGTCAGTGTAGCGTTTTGCGCTTTGAGTTTTTCTTGTTGATTCTTTCGCAGTTCGCTATTTCTTTTTTGCAAGGCAACATAAGCGATTAAGTCATGTTGTTCACTGGCAATATAGCTCTGACTCTCCTCACTGTCTTTAGGATCTTTTTTTAATTGTAAATTAGCTAATTCAATAATTTTATTACTGGATAAGTCATGTTCAAAAAATTTATTGCCAACTCGGTAAGCGACATTACCATTATTTAAAAACATCGTTGAATATTCATAAGCTGACGTATAAGTCAGTTGTTGAACATCTAAACTCGCTAGCTCTTTAACAAAAACATTGCCTTCAAAAGTGTAAACTTCATGCGTATTGGCTTTATTTCGTTGTGCATTTCTATCACTGACCACATGCATTTGCGCTAATTTAACTTTTTCTGCTTCCTTGTCCAACGTCGCTTGGCGGTATAAATCACTTAGTGGACTACCCGCACGTTTTTGTTTGTAGAAAATAGTCTGATTATCATCACCCCAATACCAACTTTGTGGTGAACGCCCCATCCAATCTGGGTCAGACATAATTTGTTCTAAGGTGATTAATAAGTCGTTATTTGTTAACAAAGACTCTTTTGGGGCAACGGCTTTAGCAATAGCGATTGTCTTTACTTCTTTAGCGGCCGCCACAGATTTATTATTGCTGTAGTTATCATCTAAAATTTTTTCAGCCGATTGATCAGCCGTTGTTGTTACACAGGCAACTAAAGATAAACTTATAGCGGCGGTTAATATTTTTATTTTCATAGGTAAGAGACTTATTTTAATCGTGAATTTTGAGAATGGACATCAGATAGTTAGTTATACTCAACCCGATAAATTTATACAATCAAATAGTAAATTTAACTGGCGGCAAAGTGTAATCTTATGCGACCAACCGCAATAAAGTTGCGTCATAATGTATGGAGGCTTTTTAAATCATGCCCATGCATCAATAAAGGATACAATTAAAATGATAATTTGCTATAATCGCGCGCCTTGTTCTATACAACAAATTATTGTTTTTTGTATTGACCAGCGACAATAAAATCTTACTTACACAATCCTAGGCCAAATTATGCTCACACAAGTAAAAACCTCATTGTTCGAATACCCAAAATACTGGGCTGAATGCTATGGAACAGCGCCGTTTTTACCTATGTCTCGAAGTGAGATGGACACCCTAGGTTGGGATTCTTGTGATATCATTTTAGTAACTGGCGATGCTTATGTTGACCATCCAAGTTTTGGAATGGCAATTATTGGTCGGATGTTAGAGTCGCAAGGGTTTCGTGTTGGTATTATCGCTCAACCTGCATGGCATACCAAAGATGCCTTTATGGAGTTAGGACAACCTAATCTATTTTTTGGCGTTACAGCCGGAAATATGGATTCAATGATCAATCGTTATACCGCTGAACGTCGTATGCGTCATGACGATGCCTACACGCCAAACGATGAAGGCGGAAAACGTCCAGACAGAGCAGTAGCTGCATATACTCAGCGCTGTAAAGAAGCTTATAAAGGTGTGCCGGTAATTATTGGCGGCATCGAAGCAAGCTTACGTCGCATTGCCCACTACGATTACTGGACAGATAAAGTACGTCAATCGGTATTATTTGATTCAAAAGCAGATATTCTCGTCTACGGTAATGCCGAACGCCCCTTAATTGAAATTGCCCACCGTATTGCAAATGGTGAGGAAGTTAAAAATATCACCGATGTTCGGGGTAGTGCTTTTCTTGCTAACCAAGTATTACCCAACTGGAAAGGTATCGACTCTCGTTCGATAGATAAACCCGGTAAAATAGACCCAATAATCAGTCCTTATCAAGAAATCACCTCTACTGATTGTTCTGAGAACAGTGCAGAAGCAGATGCTGCGGCTAAAAACACCGACACTGATATAACCAAAACAGCACAAGTGATTGAACTGACACCGCATCGGGCAGAGCAACATAAAAATAAATCTTGGGCCGATAAAAAGAAGCCTTGGGAAACGACTTATATTAACTTACCTACTTTCGAACAAGTACGTGATAATAAAGTATTGTATGCCCATGCTTCACGTATTTTTCACCAGGAAGTAAACCCTACTTCTGCTAAACCTCTAGTACAGCGTCATGGCAGCAGACTTATTTGGTTAAATCCACCCGCAACCCCCTTAACAGAAAGTGAAATGGATGGTGTATTTGGCTTACCTTATGCCCGAGTACCGCACCCAAGTTACGGTGATGCAAAAATCCCTGCCTATGACATGATAAAAACGTCAGTTAACATCATGCGTGGTTGTTTTGGTGGTTGTACTTTTTGTTCGATAACAGAGCATGAAGGCAGAATTATTCAGAGTCGTTCACAAGAATCGATACTCAATGAAATAAAAGATATTCAACTAAAAGTACCAGGATTTACCGGCGTAATATCTGACTTGGGTGGTCCTACCGCCAATATGTATCAGCTAAATTGTAAAAGCGAAAAAGCTGAGGCAACCTGTCGTAAACCCTCTTGTGTATGGCCCACAATATGTGGTCATTTAGATACAGATCATACACCTACTATTGAGCTATATCGTGCTGCAAGAAAAATACCTGGCATCAAAAAAGTATTAATCGCATCAGGCGTTAGGTACGATTTAGCGATTCAAGATCCGGAATATGTCAAAGAACTAGCGACACATCATGTTGGAGGTTACTTAAAAATAGCCCCAGAGCATACTGAAGAAGGTCCTTTAAATAGCATGATGAAGCCAGGTATGGGCAGCTATGATAAATTTAAAGAAATGTTTGATCATTACTCTAAGTTAGCCGGTAAAAAACAATATTTAATTCCATACTTTATTTCTGCACATCCAGGCACAACAGATCGTGATATGGTTAACTTAGCACTTTGGTTAAAAAGTAATGATTTTAAATTAGACCAAGTTCAAAACTTTTATCCATCACCTTTAGCCAATGCCACCACTTTGTACCACACTGAAATAGATTCACTGCGAAATGTAAATAAAAACAGCAAGAGTGTCGCCGTACCTAAAGGCACTATTCAGCGTCGCTTACATAAAGCTATATTACGTTATCATGATCCGGCTAACTGGCCGATGCTTCGCCAAGCTTTTACTAAAATGGGCTTAGGAAAAACGCTAATTGGTTCGAAACCGGGCTGTCTGGTACCCAACGAAACCCGTGGCGAGAAAGAGCAGCAACACTATAAGAATAACGGTAAAGGAAAAAATAATGCTAAAGGCAATAAAACCACCTTTGGCAAAAAGCCAGTAACGACTAAGACAGCTTATGGCAAGAAGCCGTCAACAAGCTCTGCTGCTGAGAAAAGTAAGCAAGGCTTAACACGTTTCTCTGAAAACCAGTTTGATGATAGAAAGCCAAAGCAACCATTTGGTAAAAAGAAAAAGTAATATTATCTACCCAAAAAATAAAGCCGCGTTTACTTGATAAGTAACGCGGCTTTTTAGTAAAAAAAATAAATGATATTAGATAAATAATAACCCACTACAGTTAGTGTGAGCAATATCCTGAATCCATTATCAGTGTTAATTCACTGTTTTATGATTACCTTTGACATCGTTAGGAAATTCAAGAGAAAAACAACATCCTTCGCCCAGCGCCGAAGTAAGTAGCACCTTGCCGTTATGCTTATCCATTATTGTTTTAACAATCGTTAAGCCAACGCCAGTACCTTTTGTTGCGGAAAGCTTTTCAAAGATACCAAAAATTAACTTATGGTATTTTGAGTCGATACCTATACCGTTGTCCTTTATATGAATTGTTGTCGATAATTTTGTTTGACTGGTAAATATGTCAATAAGCAAAGGAGTCGCTGGATCTCGATAGCGTATAGCATTGCTAAGTAAATTCAGTATCCCCTCAGACACCAAGCGTTCATTGGCATTTATGGTATGTAAATTGTCAGCTAAGTTAATAGTAGCATTGGCTTTGAGAAGTCCCTCTTCTAATACCGCACTTTGTTGTTCTACTACTTGCTTAACATTAATCTCAGAGGTTTCTATAGCTTGTTGGACAATACGAGATAAATCAAGTAAATCGGTTAATACCCTTTCCATGTTATCAACATTTTCGATGATGCGACTCAGCCGATATGCTTGCTTTTCGGTCAACTTATCAACAAGTTCTAATTGTAATTTATGACTAAAAGCGGAAATGGTGACTAATGGCGATTTTAGATCGTGCGAAACTGTATAGATAAACTGTTCCATTTCTTTGTTCTTATTAACTAATTTCTTGTTGAGTTTAATCGCTTGGCGTCTTTCTTTTTCAACATCTTCCATCATACTCAATAAGATGGCTTGCGAACGAGCCATATCAACTTTATGCCCTTCCATCTTGATGTTTAACATAGTACTTTGCGCGAGTGCTTTTTGCTGATCTTTAAAGAAAAAACGTATAATGACGACTAAGGTCAATAACAAAGCAACTAGCACAATAAAGCCAGATTTAAGGCTGTGATGAAGTAAGTCTGACATCTTATCTTCAAGTAAAATCGCAATCTTATCTGCAACAACTTTTATTTCAATATGAGAAGGCTCATCGTCGTAACGCAAATAATTATCAACTTCACTTATGCTCATATTTTTCTCAGTTAAGGCTGGTAACAAAGATAACCTTTCCTTATAAGCCACCAGCATGTCTCTTACCGCTAACATGTTAAGTTGCCCGAGAATTAACGCGCCTTGTACTTCTAGTTTATCTAATTGGATGTTTGCTTTACGGTAGTTTTCAAAAGCATCAGCCCGATAGTGCGGTTGATTGGGCCGTAAGATCGCATTTTTAAAATTATGTATTAAACCAACATAACCAATCTGACTTTGCATTTCGATAATAGCCGAATATACCGAAACACGTTGCTCACGCATGTCTTTTTGTTTCGATTTGTAATCGAGTGCAATAAGTACTTCTAGTGTGATGAAGAATAATAGTAGCGCAGTTAATACCGAATTCTTAGAATTCATCGATATCCCACATAAAATAGAATGTGCAATAAAAATTTAATATAGACAAGGTGGCGAAGTTAAACATCGTAGACGTGCTCTCGCTTAAGTTCGACCATTAGGGAATTAACTTCTTTTTTTAATTCGATGACGCGTTCTTCTCGGTCGAGTGTTGCAGAATAAACTGAACTCATTTGGGCATTTTTATGTTTTAACGCCTCAACTTCCTTTAGTGCCTTATGATATTTAATTTCGACACCCGGTAATTGAATAAGATCGGGTAATTTTGGTGCTAAAACAATGGCAGTCAAAATAGAAGTAAAAGCGGTTAAGGCTTTTATCCAGCCTTGGTATTCATAAGCGGGGTACCAAGTTACATAAATAGCGACAAAATGGGTGGTACCACAAAAGAAAATAAACGCCATAAATAAGGAAAATATATCTTTATATGGCACACTTTCTTTTCTCTTGTAGAGTAATATACCCAAAATAATAGTGATCAGATAATAGGCTACACCTATAGTGATATCAGAAATAACATGGGTCCATAAGATATCAGGTCGCCAAAGGTAGCAATGGCCGTGCGGCATAAAATTGGGGTTAGCAAATTGCTGTAACCATTCGTTCATGGGTATTCCTAATATGGATTATTTAGTGGATTATATTTCTATTTATATTCTTGGAAAATGCAATTCAAAGCAACATCCTTGATCTAATCCAGAGGCTAGAGTCACTAAACCGCTGTGTTTTTCCATTACGGCCTTAACAATAGTCAAGCCAATTCCAGTCCCATCACCTTCAACAATCTGCTCAAAAACATCAAAAACACGTGCGTGATCTTTCTTTTCGATACCTAAACCATTGTCGCGGATAAATAAAGAAATCGCTGTGTCTGATACTTCAGTATGAATTTTTACTTGTAGATTCCGCTCAACACTCCGATATTGCAAGGCATTTTTTAATAAGTTATCGATACATTGTGAAAAAAGTGGCTGATGAGTCAAAATGGAGTGTAAGGGTTTAGTTAATATAAGCTCAGCGTTCAATATTCTGTTCTTAGTTAACAATCTCTGCCAACTTTTTTCAATCTGGCCAGTTACATCATGAGGTTCTTTAGTGATATCCCCTTTCATGACTCTAGAAAGCTCAAGTAAATTAGTCAGCAGATCCCCCATATGCTTAACATTTTTAAGGATTCTGCTAAAACGGTGCTGCTGTTTTTCGGTAGTTATAGCCAATAATTCTTTCGCTAACGTGGACGTAAAGCCGTTAATAGTGACCAAAGGTGATTTCAAGTCATGTGATACCGCAAAAACAAACTGTTCCAGTTCCTTATTTTTTGCCACTAAGTTACTCGTTAATGACAGTGACTTCGAAACAAGGCTATCTTTGATACGAGCCACTTTTTTTAGCTCTAAATGCGCAACAACTTGCTGAGCAATAATGGTTAACTGTTTTTTTTGAATATCGGTCAATTGTGACGGTTTGTTGTCGATGACACATAAAGTCCCCAACCTTAGACCTTCAGGTGTTATCAATGGAGCACCTGCATAAAAAATAACTTGAGCGGGTCCGGTTACTAAAGGGTTATCATGAAAACGCTTATCTTTACGACTGTCTTGTATTTCAAAGACATCATCCTGATGAATAGCATGCGCACAAAAGGCAATATCACGCGGAGTCTCTCCTACTTCAAGTCCAAAATGAGACTTAAACCATTGTCGCTTTTCGTCAATAAAAGAAATTAGCACAATAGGAGTACCACAGACACTGGAGACAAGCTCGGTTAGCTGATCATAGGCTAGCTCAGATGGCGTATCTAAAATATTATACTCATCTAATGCTGCCAAACGAGCCAGTTCATTGTCGGGTATTAAAGCTGATATCATCGATTTTTCGCTCCACTTATATCAAGTTATACGTAAGGATTAAGTGATATATAAAACCATTAAGTTATGCGCTCTGTGCAAGCAACTTTTCTTCTAACATATGTGCTGGCATAGGCTTACCCAATAAATAGCCTTGTATCTTATCTATTTTAAGTTCATGACAAACTAATAATTGACTCTCTGTTTCTATACCTTCAGCAACAACAATGAAATCAAGAAGCTTAAGCATAATAGTAACGGCTTCAAGCAAGCTTTTTTTCTTGTTAACGTTTGGCTCCTTGTTTTGTAACGACTTGTCGATTTTAACGATATTAATAGGGAAGTTATTTAGATGAGCAATAGAAGAAAACCCCATACCAAAATCATCTAATGCTATTTGGAAACCATGAGATGATAATGAATGAAGTGTTGCTCGCGTTACTTCATCATCTTCTAAAAGTGCTGTTTCAGTGATTTCTAAGATGATCGTACTAGGTAAAACTCCGTGCCGTGTCGTTTCGTCTTTTATTTTTTTAGTTAATTGAGGATCTTGCAATTGTAAGGCTGAGATATTGATGGCCATGGAGAAATTATCGGCAAATCGTCTTTGCCATGATGCTAAGTCAGTTAGCGCGGTGGTAAGTACCCATTGACCGAGATCATGAATCAATCGTGTTTCTTCAGCAACAGGAATAAATTCATCAGGCGTATATGACTTCGGTGAATCAGGCCATCTAATAAGGGCTTCAACCCCGGTAATTTGATCGTTATGTGCACAAAATACCGGTTGATAAAATAGTCTAAACGATGATTTACGCAGGATTTCCGTCATTTCACTTTGAATCAAAAAACGGCGATTAAATTCATTTTGATAATGAGATTCATAGAACCTTAAAGCGTTTTTACCATTTTGTTTTGCTCTGTACATCGCGATGTCAGCGCACTTGACCAATTGTACACGGCTATCCGCATCGTTTGGGTATAAGGCAGCCCCCATGCTAATAGTACATTTAATACGATGGCCTTCGATTAAAAATGGCTTTTGAAATGAAGTTAAAATACGATTGGCGATCATGTTAACTTCTTCAACAGAATGGACATTGGCTAAGGTAATAGCAAATTCGTCACCACCTAGTCGAGCGAAACCATCATTGATCCTTAAGCATTCTTTTACTCTGCCAACCAAATCGACCAGTAATTGATCTCCTGCATGATGTCCTAGTGAATCATTAACATGTTTAAAGTCGTCTAAATCCAAGGCTAGCATACCGACAGATAGTTTTGAACGGTCACTGTTAGCGATCATAAACTTGAGGGTTTCATCAAAATAATAGCGATTATGTAGACCCGTTAGTTGATCTGTTTCGGCCATGTTTTTTAAAGCTAAGTAGCTTTCATGCATTCGCTGCTCCATTTCAAAGCGTTTCTTCGAATGTATAATCGCTTGATGGAGTTTGACATGTGATATGTCAATTTTAGTGATAAAGTCTTGTGCTCCAGCTTCAATACAGTTCAACGCAATTGAACTGTCTTGTGCAGCACTGATAACAATAATAGCGGTATTACCAAGATTTGGGCGAGAGCGGATGTCGATAATCATTTCAATACCATTAACTTCAGGCATATGATAATCAAGTAAAATAACATCAAAGGTTTCTGCTTCAATTAGGGCAAGCCCTTTGGCGACAGAGTCAGCCTCTTTCACTTCGTAACTATTTTGTAAAGATGTACTCAACGCTCTTTTTACCAGCGCACTATCAATTTCATCGTCATCAACAATTAAAATTCTCATTTAATACCCATCCTGGTATGAACATCTGCTTTTAAACACAAACACAAGGACATCCATAACCATTTGTGAAAATCAACAATACAATTGATACACATTTACATTAGCAACCTAAGTTGATAATGTCTAATTTTCATGGATGTATTCGCATTTCATTAATGACATAGGAGAACACATATCATGAAAGTAATGGTAATAGAGGACAACTCTGATCATTTTGAGATTATTGAAGATGCTTTGGCGTCTATTACAGAAATACATGCTCATGTCGTAAGGTCAGAAACTTTATCTTCAGGTATTGCAAGACTTTCCTCTGAACACTTTGATATATGCCTATGTGACTTACAACTGCCTGATTCAACTATAAGCGAAACTGTACTGTGGTTAAGTTTACAAACTAATCCCTTGCCAATGGTGATATTAACTTCAGTAAATAGTATTGAAATTGCACAATCATTGCTCAACAAAGGTGTTCAAGACTATTTATCCAAAGACGAATTAACACCGCAATTACTATATAAAACATGTTGTTATGCTATCGAGAGATTTAGGCACCAACAAGAATTTGCTGGATATAATCAAGACATGCAAGCATTTTGTGCTAGCTTATCTCATGATTTCAATGGTCATATTAGTCGTATTATGGGAGTATCTAAGGCATTAAAAGCCGATTTAACCTCAAGGATAGACTGTACACCCAATGAATTAAAATGGTTCGACTACCTTGAGAAAAGTACGACGGATGTACATAGCTTAGTATCAGACTTACAAAGTTACTTATCTGTAGGCTATGCAAATCAAGTATTCGAAACAGTTAACTTAAAGCTGGTTATTACTAAAGCGGTAGCCTCACTTAAAGATACAATAAAAGCTGATTTTAAAGTGAATATACCGGATGAGCTGGCTATTATCTCAGGTAACATGGCTTTGTTACAACTCTTGTTTCAAAATCTAATTGCTAACAGCATAAAATTTAATAATAACTTACCAATTATCGACATAGTCATGAACGATACCGGTAATTATATTGAAGTATCATTGCAAGACAATGGTATCGGTTTCAATCCAATACACGTTGATAAAATATTCTCGCCGTTTAACCGACTAGTTAATGGTAAAAAATTCTCAGGCTCAGGATTAGGCTTAAGTATTGTTAAACGCATTATTGAACATCATAGAGGCAGTATAGAAGCGAAATCTGCATTAGGTGTAGGAAGTGTATTTACCTTGAAATTTAAGAAAGTCAAAGTAATAGCTAAACAAGCTGGTTAAATCGTTTTAGTATCGCTAAACAGACAGGGAAAAATTATGGATAATCTTAAAGCAATTTCAGCCTTAATGGTTGAAGACAATATTGATCATGCAGAACTGATGATGGATGCTTTTAGTGATTTTAATATTAAAAATACAATCGCGCATGTTATGGATGGAGAACAAGCAGTTGCTTATTTGAGAAATGAAGCCCCCTTTGAAGATAGTAGTCAATTTACACGTCCAGATATTGTCTTTCTCGATATTAGAATGCCAAGACAAGGCGGTATAGAAACGTTAAAAATAATCAAAGCCGATCCAGCCCTGTCTGGTATTCCGGTGGTGATGATAAGTACGTCAAGCACTGCACCCGAAATAGAGGAATGTTATAGCTTAGGTGCTAGTGGCTATATTACTAAGCCTTTAAAATTTGATGATTTCGTCAATAAAATGAAAGAGCTAAATTACTATTGGGTACTAACCTCTGAGTTACCTAGCTAATAAATTCGCCTTGTTGCTAAGAGCTTAATTATTAAATTATTATTTTCATGATAATTTAATCTCTATTTTTAAACATCAGAAAGCAAAAAACCCGTAGCATCAGCTACGGGTTTCTGACGTGTAGGGATATACTAATGTCGCGTTGCCAAGGATGGCAAAGAGCGACCTAAATAGAAGCGGAGAATGTCCTATTCTAACATGGGCATGTCGAACATAAGTCACACTACCGTTGGCGCTACTGCTCAATTAGTTATAAATGGTATATTTTCAGACGCCAGAAAGCAAAAAACCCGTTACGTTAGTAACGGGTTTTTGACGTGTATGGATATACTAATGTCGCGTTGCCAAGGATGGCAAAGAGCGACCTAATTAGAAGCGGAGAATGTCCTATTCTCACATGGGTCTGTCGGACATAAATCACACTACTGTTGGCGCTACTACTATATTAGTTATAAATCTTGTGTTTTCAAACGCCAGAAAGCAAAAAACCCGTTACGTTAGTAACGGGTTTTTCTAATTGGAAGCCTAGCAATGTCCTACTCTCACATGGGAACTCCCACACTACCATCGGCGCTACTGCGTTTCACTTCTGAGTTCGGAATGGGATCAGGTGGTGCCACAGTGCTATTGTCGCTAGACAAAAGGGTTACAATCTTGAAAGCTGTTGCTCACTAGAGCTATAAATATAAAAGCATTTTCTTATTCAATTCATTACAGTGCGTGAAGTTATTCTGTCAGTCTTCTACAAACACTTCGCAGTAAAACTACTTGGGTGTTGTATGGTTAAGCCTCACGGGCAATTAGTATCAGTTAGCTCAAGACCTCGCAGTCCTTACACACCTGACCTATCAACGTTGTAGTCTCCAACGACCCTTTAGGGAG